>CAZBKC010000034.1:0-15670 GCA_964492345.1 uncultured Steroidobacter sp.
GCAGTTCGGCAAGCTCAGCGAAACCTGCAAGGGCTGCCACAACAGTTTTCGTCAGCGCGACTAGCGCTTTCTCTTACCCCTCCTCCGCGAAGCGGGAAGGGACGCCAGGTGACAGTCGCCGGTGATACTCATCCATCCACAGCAGGAACGTTACACATGAGACCTTCAATTATTCTGGCTGCCGCCTTTGTGTTCGGTGTGCCGGTATCGCACGCCGATGTCGATCTCAAGACGCCGGCCGTCGACGGCGTGGTCGCCGCGGGCACGAAGATCGAGTTCATCAAGGATGGATTCGAGGGTACGGAAGGGCCGCTCGGTCTGCCGGACGGCAGCGTCATCTTCACGGAGACGCAGGCGAATCGCATCACGCGCATTGCCCAGGACGGTTCGATCGCATCGTTCCTCGAGAACAGCAACGGCTCGAACGGTCTGGCGCGACTGAAGAACGGCGACATCGTCTCGGTGCAGACCGTGCGTCCCTCGATCGGCGTCGTCTATCCGCCCGAGCATGTGAAGACGCTGGTGGACGCTTACGAAGGCAAGCCGCTCAATCGTCCCAACGATCTGGTGGCCGACAGCAAGGGCGGCATCTATTTCACCGATCCGGGTGCACGCCCGGCCGCCGGTCAGCCGCCGGTACCGACCGCCGTGTACTACCGCTCGCCGGCCGGCAAGCTGTCGCAGATCGATACGACCATTGCGCGCCCGAACGGCATTCAGCTCAGCCTGGATGAGAAGACGTTGTACGTCGCGAACACCGCCGGCGAATACATACTTGCCTACGATGTAGCCGCCGACGGTACCGTCAGCAAGCGGCGCAATTTCGCGAAGCTCGCCGGATTCAAGCAGACCGAGAATGGCTGGAGCAGCGGCGCCGACGGTCTCGCCGTCGATTCGCAGGATCGCCTGTACGTCGCCTCCAGCGAAGGCATCCAGGTCTTCAATGCGAAGGGTGTTGCTCTCGGCGTGATCCCGCTGCCGAAGGCGCCGCAGAACCTCGCGTTTGCCGGCAAGGACAGGAAGACGCTCTACGTCGTCGGTCGTGGCGCGGCGTATCGCGTTGCATTGCTCGCCGCCGGACCGAGCCAGCGGGCGAAGTAACCGGCTTGTGCGAGCGAGGAGCGGCGATCGATCTGCCGCTCCTCGCCCGGGCTGGATCCGGCATCAGCTCATGAGATCACGCAATCAGCCGTAACCCCCTCGTTACCGCGGTTCCGGGTACTGTTGCCCGGTAATCCTTGCGCTACAAGGATCTTCAAGCAGACAGCGCAGCGGCTTACCGACCATGTCCATCGTCAGCCTGGCCCTGCGCCGCCCCTACACGTTTACGGTGGCGGCGCTTCTCATCGTGCTGTGCACGCCGTTCGTCCTGCGCAACATGCGCATCGACATCCCGGTGGTCGCCATCCTGTGGGGCTACAACGGCATGTCGGCGAAGGAAATTGCGGACCGCATCACCACGCCTACCGAGCGCGGCCTGACGCAGTCGGTCACCGACATCGAGCACACCGAATCGCAATCGCTCGCCGGCCTGTCGGTGGTCAAGGTGTTCTTTCAGCCGGGCACGGACATCCGCTCGGCACTGACGCAGGTGCTCTCCAATGTGACGACCGTGCAGCGGTCGTTGCCGACCGGCACGCAGCCGCCGCAGGTCTATCAATACTCCGCGACCGATCTGCCCATCCTGCAGATCGGCATGTCGAGCCTGACGCTGCCCGACACGGAAGTGGGCGACCTGGCGACCAATACCGTGCGCAGTCGCCTCGTCACCATTCCCGGCGTGTCGCTCAACAATCCCTACGGCGTGAAGAATCGCCAGGTCTCGGTGGACCTGAATGGCCCGGCACTGCTTGCGCGCGGACTGTCGCCGGCGGACGTGGTGGAAGCCATCGGCTCGCAGAACCTGATCCTGCCCACGGGAACGGTGAAATGGGGGGGCAACGACTATCCGGTCGCGCTGAATGGTGCGATAGGCGACCTCGCGGCGATCGGCGACATTCCCGTGCGCACGGTGGATGGCGGCACCACGTTCGTTCGCGACGTCGCGCACGTACGCGACGGCTCCGCGCCGCAGACCACCATCGTGCGTCAGAACGGCGACCGCGGCGTGCTGCTCACCATCCTCAAGAACGCGAGCGTGTCGACCGTGAAAGTGGTCGACGACGTGCGCGCCGCGTTGCCGCGGATCCTCGAGCTGCTGCCGGAAGGCATCGAACTCGAGCCCATGTTCGACCAGTCGCTGTTCGTGAAAGCAGCCATCGGCAATGTCGTGCACGAGGGACTGATCGCCGCGGGACTGACGTCGGCACTGATCCTGCTGTTCCTCGGCAACTGGCGCAGCACCTGTATCGTCGCGGTATCGATTCCCCTGTCCATCTGTGCCTCGCTGATCGTGCTGTACGCCATCGGCCAGACGCTGAACCTGATGACGCTCGGCGGCCTGGCGCTCGCGGTCGGCATCCTGGTCGACGATGCGACGGTGGAGATCGAGAACATCGAGCGCCATCTGCACATGGGAAAGACGCCGCGGCAGGCCATTCTCGACGGGGCGGAAGAGATCGCCGTGCCGGCCTTCGTCTCCACGCTATGCATCTGCATCGTGTTCGTGCCGCTGTTCTTTCTGACGGGCATCACGCGCTACCTGTTCGTGCCGCTGGCGCAGGCGGTGATTTTCGCGATGATTGCTTCGTATGTACTGTCGCGAACCTTGGTGCCGACGCTGGTCGTCTTCATGATGAGCCGCAGGCACGAGTCGCGGCCGCACGGGCTGTTTCAGCGCGTGCACGGCCGTTTCGAGCGGGCGTTCGCGAGCTTCCGTCGCCACTACATTGCGGTGCTCGATGCAGCGCTGCGGCGCCGCGCGCGGTTCATCGGCGGATTCATTGCCCTGTGTCTGTTGTCGTTCGGCCTCTACCCGTTCCTGGGGCAGGACTTCTTCCCGAACGTCGATGCCGGACAGCTGCGCCTGCGCGTCCGCGGACCGCAGGGAATCCGTCTCGAAGAAATGCCGCCGCTCATCGATTCCATCGACGCCGCGATCCGCGAGGTGATCCCCGCCGACGAACTGAACACCATCCTCGACATCATTGGCGGGCCCTACACGCCCCGCAATACCGTGTTCGGCAACTCCGGCTCCGTGGATGCCTCGGACAGCGAGATCATGATCTCGCTGAACGAGGGCCACGGCGGCAGCGAGAAGTACATGAACCTGCTGCGACAGGAATTGCCCAGGCGCTTTCCGGGGATCGAGTTCTTTTTCCAGCCCGCCGACCAGGTGAGTCAGTCGTTGAACTTCGGAACGCCGGCACCGATCGACATCCAGATCTCAGGCAACCGGGTCGCCGAGAACTATGCGCTCGCCGTCGAGATCAACCGTGCCATCCAGGCGATTCCCGGCGTGGTGGATGCCCGCATTCACCAGCGCGCCAACCGTCCCGCCCTCGATCTGCAGATGAATCGCACCCAGTTGCAGCAGCTGGGCCTGAGTGCGCGCGACGTCGCGCAGAGCCTGCTGATCTCGCTCAGCGGCAGCGGCCAGACCACGCCGACCTACTGGCTGAATCCGGCCAACGGTGCGACCTACAACGTCGGCGTGCGCACGCGCGAGGTCGAACTCGATTCGCTCGATGCACTGATGCGCACGCCCGTCACGGGCGATGCAGGCCGGCCGCAGCTGCTCGGCAATCTGGTCGATCTCTCGCGCACCACGCAGCCGTCCGTGGTCTCCCACTACGACATCGATCCGGTGATCGACATCTATGCCAACGTGGCGCAGCGCGATCTCGGCAGCACGCTGCGCGAAATCGAGCGGGTCGTCGACGGGTTCCGGCCGAACCTGGCTCGAGGGTCCCAGATCGCCGTGCGCGGCCAGCATGTCGCCATGCACGAGTCGTATGAGGCGCTGACTCTCGGTGTGGTCGTTGCAGTGGTGCTGGCGTACTTCCTCATCGTCGTGAACTTCCAGTCGTGGCTCGATCCGCTCGTCATCATCGCGGCGCTGCCTGCGGCGCTGGCCGGCATTGCCTGGCTGCTGTTCCTGAGCGGGACGCCGCTCAGCGTGCCGGCGCTCACCGGCGCGATCATGACCATCGGTGTCGCGACGGCGAACAGCATCCTCGTGGTGTCCTTTGCACGCACCCGACTGCGCAATGGCGCTTCGCCCGTTGACGCAGCGCTCGATGCGGGTGCCACGCGTCTTCGTCCCGTCGCGATGACGGCGCTGGCCATGATGACCGGCATGCTGCCCATGGCGCTCGGCATCGGCGCGGGCGCCGAACAGAATGCACCGCTCGGCCGCGCCGTGATCGGTGGATTGCTGTTCGCCACGATCTCGACGCTCCTGTTCGTGCCGGTGGTGTTCGCCGCCGTGCATCGGTTCCTGGAGAAGCGCACGCCCGCCACCGATTCGCCGACGCTGCCGGAGCCCGCCGTATGACCGACAACCCGCCTCCGTTCCTGGCCACGGACCCTGTCGCCGCGTCGCAGAGTCTGCGATGGGCCGTTCGCGTTGCGCTGATCTGTGCGGGCCTGCTGCTCGCCGGCGGCGCCTTGCGTCTGTACGCCAACGATCGGGTCACCCGCGGTCTGGAGCAACAGGCGGCAGAACGTCTGCAGCCTTCCGTCTCGGTGGTGCAGGCGAAACCGGCGACTTCGCAACTCACGGTGCACCTGCCCGCCACGCTGCGCGGCAACGAAGAAGGAGTCATCTATGCGCGCACCGGCGGCTATGTCAGTCGCTGGCACAGCGAGATCGGCGATCCGGTGCAACGGGGCGACGTGCTGGCGACCCTGTCGGCACCGGAGCAGGAGCAGGAATTGCTCCAGGCGCGGGCGGCGCGTGAGCAGACCCGGGCGCGTGCCTCGCTGGCCCGCACGTCGCTGCAACGCTGGGAAGCGCAACGTCATGTCGTTTCGCAGCAGCAGTTCGAAGAAAAGCGCAGCGAGGCCGAGCAGGCCGACGCCGACCTGAACGCTGCCGAAGCCAACGTCCAGCGTCTCGAGAATCTGCTGGCGCTGCAGAAGGTCAGAGCGCCGTTCGATGGCGTAATCACGCGCCGCCGCGTCGATACCGGGGCGCTGGTGATCGCCGGCGTGACGGAGCTGTTCTCGATCGCCCAGGTGAAGCCGCTGCGACTGACGCTCTGGGTGCCGCAGAGTTACGCCAGCGACGTTCGCGTCGGCCAGCAGGTATCCATCAGTGTCGCGGGCGTGCAGCAGCGCTTCACGGGAACGATCGAACACGTCTCGGGCGCCATCGACACCGCCACCCGTGCACGGCAGGTGGAGATCGCGGTGCCCAATGAAGACGGGCGACTGCTTCCCGGCGCCTATGCCGAAGTGGGACTGCAACTGACGAGCGGCGCGAACTCGTTGCGGATTCCGCCGAACGTGCTGCTGATCAACAAGGAAGGTCCGCGCGTGATGGTCGTCGACGACGACGATCGGATCGTATTCCGTTCCATCCGGCTGGGCAGGGATCTCGGCAAGGAGATCGAAGTGGAGGAAGGAATCACTACGCAGGACCGACTGGTGACGAATCCGGCGGATCTGCTGCGCGAGGGAGACAAGGTCGTGGTGCGACCGCCGGCAGCCAGCGGTTAGGAACGTCCCCTCTCCCGGAGGGAGAGGTCGGCAAAGCGCGGGTGAGGGAACGCGCGTTCGCCGCGCGGCGCCATGGATATCGAAGCCTCCGTGGTGTGGAAATCGGCAGGATCGGGTGCGATCGCACCTGCTAGTTCATTGCAGGGCAGGACTCGTCGTCGTCCAGCGAGCCCAGTTCGTCGAAGCCGGTCGGGTCTGCTTCCACGACAATCAGTCCGAAGCGCTTCAGCAGCGTCCGCAGCACATTGCGCGAGATGCCCAGCAGCTTGGCGGTCTGTACCTGGTTGTTGCGGCAGAAGGTGAAGGCGCGGCGCACGGTCAGCTCTTCCAGTTGCTGATGCAGGTTGGGCGGCGGCGCGGAGAACAGGCGCTGCAATTGCGCGGAGATCATGTCGAACGGCGCCGACGGGGCTTCGCCGGCGGCCGTCGGGACCACGGTGAAGCGCAGGTCGTGCGCCCTGATGACATCGTCCGACGCCAGCAGCAGCGCCGAGTGCATGACATTCTCCAGTTCGCGGATGTTGCCGGGCCAGGCGTATTGCCGCAGCGTATGAACGGCATCGGCTGCGAGGGCGCGCACGTCGAGATTCAGGCGCCGGCGGTAGGCATCCAGGAAATGTTCCGCGAGCGGCAGGATGTCGCCGGGACGCTCGCGCAGGGGCGGCAGATTCAGGGTGATCACGTTCAGTCGATAGAAGAGATCCAGCCGGAAGCGGCCGGCAGCGACGGCTTCGGCGAGGTCCACGTTGGTGGCGGCGACCAGCCGCACGTCCAGTGCGATCGGCTTGCGCGAGCCGACGCGGACCACTTCGCGTTCCTGCAGCACGCGCAGCAGTTTCACCTGCAGCGCCGCCGGCAGGTCGCCGATCTCGTCCAGGAACAGCGTGCCGCCATTGGCGGCTTCGAACCAGCCGACCCGTGTCTCGCTCGCGCCCGTGAACGAGCCGGCCTGGTGACCGAAAAGTTCGCTTTCGGCCAGCGATTGCGTGACTGCGCCGCAGTTGACTGCGACGAACGGGCCTTTGCGTTCGCTCTGTGCGTGCAGGTGACGCGCCACCAGTTCCTTGCCGGTCCCCGTCTCGCCGATGATCAGTATGGGCGCGTCGGACAGCGCCACGCGACCTATCTGGTCGAGCACCGCCTGCGACCGGGGGTCGTTGAAGATGACTGCCTTGGTCTGTATCGATTCGCTGTTGTTGCCAGTCTCGGGATGTTCGATCAGCTTCCCGCTGCGAGTCGTCATTGATATGCATCCGGTTGCATTCGCCAGTGCGAGCAGTATCGCGATGCACGTGCGCCTGCCAAAGCCCACGTTGACATGTATTCATGAGCGCACGCGATCAGCAGAGACCTGGTTGTTACGATGCAGGCTGTCTGTGACTTCGGGATAACCGCAATCACCCTGTTCGGGAGCCCGCTGCTAGCATTGCGTCATGAAGGACTGTGTGACGAAAGTGACGAAGGTCACGAGGGTCGAGTCGCAGGTGCTGTGCGGCGCGTGTCGCCGTCGTGACTTTCCTTGCCGGCTACAGCGATGAACTGGCTCGCACATACGCTGCTGTCCGAGCCGAACATCGATTTCCAGCTGGGCAACCTGCTGGCCGACCTGGTGCGCGGATCGGACCGCGACGGTATGAGCGACGACTTCCTGCGCGGCGCCGCCCGTCACAAGGCCATCGATGCATTCACCGATTCGCATCCGATCGTTCGACGCAGCCGTGGGCGGGTGCCTGCTGAGTATCGACGCTTCAGCGGTGTGCTGATCGATGTCTTCTACGACTACCTGCTCGCCAATCGGTGGCAGCACTATTCGTCGCAACCGCTGCGGGCATTCGTCGATGAGTTCTATGCCGGCGCCCGGGTCAGCACACTGCCGCTGCCGCCCGATGCAAAGCTCACCCTCGATCGCATCGTCCGCCTCGATCTGCTGGGTTCATACCGCGAACTTGCCGGCGTCGAACACGCGTTACGACGCATCTCGACCTATCTCACGCAGCGGTGGAAACGTTCCTTCGATCTGCCGGCGAGCATCCCGCCGCTGGTCGCAGAAGAAGCCGGGCTGACCGCAGACTTCGCCGAGTTCTTCCCGCAGTTGCAGGCGCACGTTGCGCAGTGGATGGAGTCGCATGAGGGAAGCTGAGGCGCAAGCGGAGTAACCGTGACCGCGTGGTTGCTCCCCTGCAGTCGAAGCCAGCTGGTTTTCCATCGGCGCTTCGCGCGACCCGCAAGGCATGAAAGGGCGCGGAACATTCTCTGACTAACCGCCAACCGCTAACCGCCAACCGCTTTCTTTCTTACTAGACCTCCAGCCCGATCGACCGCATCACCTCCACGCCATTGCTGCGCGTGACCACGCCCTCCTGCAGCGTGTAGTCGAACTTCATCCGTCCATCGATCAGCTCGTCCTGGAAGTGCATGTTGCGCAGGCGGCCGGCATGGTCTGCATCGATGTCCATCAACGCGAGATCGTGAGTGCTGATCAGGCCGATGGCGCCGCGTTCCAGGAATCCATGCAGCACGCCCGCCGCGCCGACGCGACGATCGTTTGAGTTCGTTCCCTGCAGCAGTTCATCCAGCAGGAACAGCAGCGGTTGCCGCGTCAGTTCGAGCAGTTGCCGCAGACGGGTGATCTCGGCGTAGAAGCGCGAGCTGCCTTCGTGCAGGGAATCGTTCACCCGGATGCTCGCGCCGACCTGCAGCGGCGTCAGCTCGAACTGCGCAGCCCGTACCGGTGCGCCGGCCATCGCCAGCACGGTGTTGATGCCGATCGTGCGCATCAGCGTGCTCTTGCCGGACATGTTGGAGCCGCTGATCAGCAGGACGCGCGTCGGTTCGACGATGGCGACGTCGTTGCGCACGCAGCGCGATGCGGGGATCAGGGGATGACCGAGCCGGGAGGCGCGTACGCTCGCAGTTCCCTCCACGAACCGCGGCAGCGAATCCTGCGGATGCTCGAAGCTGTAGGTCGCGAGGCAGAGCAGCGCCTCGACTTCGCCGATGGCTTCGAGCCAGGCGCGCACGGCCTGGCCATGGTCGCCGCGCCAGCGTTCGGCAGCCAGCGAGACATGGACCGGATACTGCAGCGGCAGGCCGAGCAGTTGCAGCAGCGGATTCCGGCGCGACTCGATCCACTGCACGATCGTCGCCAGTCGGGACATGGCTGCGGATGCTGCGACCGAGTGCGACGAGAGTTTTCGCTTCAATGCATTCATGCGTGCCGACTGCACCGGTTCGCGTTCGATCCGCCCGATCAATCCGGCCAGCAGCTTCAGATCCTCGAAGGCCTGCTCGGTACCTTGCATCGCCTGCTGCAGTTCCTTGCGCAAGAGGCGCAGGACCCCGCCTTCGACGGTCAGGATCAGCAGCAGGGGAGAGATCAGTCCCCAGCGATACCATGCATACGCAGCTGCGATGGCGAGTACTGGAAGAATGAACGCTGCAGGCAGCAGCCAGCGACGCGTCAGGAGATTCGGCGACTCGGCCCACTGGATCAGTGCCTGAGGTTGCACGCCGACATTTACATCCGCGCCGAGTGCCGCGATGTCATCGCGCAGATCGAGGCGCTCGCGCAATTCAGCGACCGCTTCCTGGCGCTCGCGCACTTCTGCGATCGGTGCCGGTGCGAGCAGCCAGCCGGCCAGGCTTTCCTCGCCCATGCGCGTGCGACCCGTGAACAGAAGCTCGAACAGGCTGCCGCGCCCGAACAGATCGAGGTCCGCTGCATACACATGATGCGGGTCGTTGAAGCGTTCGCCCTGCTGGCCCTGGCCGATCCAGCGGTCTTCGAGCCTGCCGATACCGGCGCGATAGAACGCGGCTGCGCGTTGCGAAAGGGTGGCGCGACGTTTGATTTGCCCGTGCCACATCACCGCCGCGACGAACGCGGTCATGGGCAGCAGCAGCCACCACAGCGAATGGGTGTCGCGGCTCAGCAGCCACCATGCAGCCGCGACTGCGATCAGGAACAGGACGATGCGCAACAGTCCCAGCCGATCCTGGGTGCGATCGAGAGCGGCGATCCGCTCCTCATGCTGCCGGAGACGATCGCGATAGCTATCCAATGGACTCAAGTGGGCTGACCTGTTCCTTCGGATGCTCCAGCGATCACTGCCCACGGACCGTAGCGCGCGATGAGAGTCATGCTGTCCTCCTGTGGGTGCCGGATGACGGGACTACTGCGCCCCCGCCAGTCCCTGCTTCTTGAGTTCGGACACCGCGGCCGCCGAGACCTGCTCGATCAGCTGCGCCACCGTGTCAGGGTCGCTCGACTTGCTGAGACCGCCCCACACCAGTCTGTTCTGCTCCAGCGAGTACACCAGCGTTTCAACGTAGACGACCGTCTTCTCGCTGACAGTGGCCTCTCTTCCTGATGAATACGACAGTGAGACGCCGTAGCCATAGTATCCGCCCCAGAAGCTTGCATAGGTCTCCTCTTCATAGGGCGGCGTGACGTGAACCTCCCTGTCGACGTGGACCGGCCGCATGACCACAATGCCTTTCGCACCGATGGCTTCCACGGCAGCGCGCGCCTGTTGTTCGTTGCCGACTGCGGCGCCGGGAAGCAGCGAGTGCAATGTCCGGCCCTCCGCGCCGAGCATGGCGATGTGCATCGACAGTCTGTCCTCGGCCAGGCGACGGGTGGATTCGTCATTGACCAGCACCGCTGCCACGACTTTCTGGCCCTTGAACCCAAGCGGTGTCGCTTCGGGAGTTTTCCAGGTCGTGGTGAACTGTGACGATGATGCACAACCTGCCAGCAGCACTGCGCAGAGCACTGGCAGAAATTTCGTAGGCGCGAACATGTTTTGTTTCTTCCTCAGGGTTTGTGTGGCCGAGACTTGTGCCGTGTGGCCGAGACTTGTGCCGGGCCGCGGATCCGTGGATGGGCGAGGGAAGACGCCGCTGAACACATCCGCGAAACCGTGGTCCGGCACGGGAACAGGCGTCTTATGCCTTCTTGCGGAACTTCAGCGTCATGCGGTCGCTTTCGCCGATTGCCTCCATCTGCGCTTTCAGCTCGGCATTGTCCTGGCTGGTGGCGAGCGTCGGCGGCAGACGCCACACGAAGTCCTTCTCGGTCGGCTGGTCCTTCGGATTCGCATTGGTCTCGCTCGCCTCGACCAGTTCGAAGCCGGCCTTCTCGAAGGCGGCCACGACTGCGGACTGCTTGATATAGCCTGCATCGCCGAGTGCCCACGCATCCGGGCTGGATTCCGGCGCTCGATGGGCGACGACGCCGACGATACCGTCGGGCTTCAGTACCTTGTCGATGTCGGCGAGCGCCTGGGTCAGATAACCGCCTTTGCCTTCCATGCGAGTGAAGTGATGCAGCGCGCGGATCAGCAGAACGATGTCGGCCGTGCCAGCCATATCGTCCGGCACCGAGCCGTACTGGAAGGCCGCGATTTTCGCATCGTCAGCACCACGTTTGGCGTCCATCTTCGCGACATAGTCGGCCGGCCAGTTCGCCTTCTCCTTGGGATCGGGCGAGTAGTCGCCGAACAGCGACCACATCTGCGCCGAATAGTCGGCCGCTATCACCGTGCCGTCCGGGCCGAGATAGTCGAGCAGGATGCCGGTGTACCAGACATCGCCGGGCAGCGTGTCGACGACCGTCATGCCGGGCTCGACACCGAAAAACTGCAGCGTTTCCCTCGGATGACGCTGCGGGTAGCGCGCCTTGTCGGCGTCGGGTTGCGCAGCGAGGACGGCGTCGAGCTTTTCGCTGGCTGTCGGCTGCGCCGTGCTGACCGCAGGCGGTGGGGTCTGTTTCGAGCAGGCGAACAGAGCGAATGCGAAGGCAGCAACGAGTAACGGCGTTCTCATGATTCATCCTCCGTTGGTGAGTTCCCTTGGCGGTGGGAAGCATGGCACCCTCGATCCGCGGTGCGCCAGTCTTTCCGCGCCGGGCTACATCGAGGCGATGCTGAAATCCATTGTGGGTATCGAAGTCGAGATCGTCCGGCTGGTCGGCAAGTTCAAGCTGAGCCAGAACCGCGACAAGCGCGATCGCGTGAGTGCAGCGCAGGCGTTGATGGCCCACGGTGACATCGCAATGGGGAAACAGATGCTGGATATGCCTGGCGAGTGAGGTGGAGAGGCGGGGTGGTGGGTGAGTGTTGGCGGCGCGGGACGGCAGCGCTTCATCGACGACGTGCGACACCCCTCGCTTTCGCCGTTGCTCGACTGCGAAGGCCGCGACGCGCGTGCTGGCGGCGATGAATTCGCAAGCAAGCTGCTCGGTACCGCTTGGCGACCCCGGTCACAACAGACATTCACCGAACTGGTTGCTGAGGTATGCGCCCAATTCTCGGTGAACGAGGAGGCGCTGCTCTCTCGGAATTCTCAGCGCAGACTGACACGGGTTCGTGCCTGGATCGCCCACCAAGCGGTCATTCGACGAATCGCCTTATTGTCCCTCGGTCGCTCGATACTTCGGACGTGCGGAATCGCCGCTACGTCTGAGCGTAAAGCGAAATTTCAGCTATCCCTGAGCCTTCCCGACAAAAGCAGCGAAGCAGCGGCCCGGCGCCGTGGTCCCGGTCATCGCTTGAGCTACTTCTTGCGCCGTGGGTGCGGTGCTCTTCGCGAAGGAATTCGGATCTCGCCACGCTCGATTTTGCCGCGGATCTCAATCAGTTCCCGCCGAATGGGCGCCGCCCATTTCTGCAGGATTGCCGGAATGTCACGTCCCTGCCGAATTACAGCCACTATGGCAATGAATCGAGGCCCAAGGGGCTCGTACACGATGTAGTGCTCACGAACCGGATACAACAGCAGTGCTGTGCCACCGGCGAGTTCTTGGCGGTCACGGAAGGAAGCGTGATTTTCCGCGATGTACTGCGCACCCTCATGCAGATCTTCGAAGTAGCGGTTCGTCAACTCCTTGCCCCATCGTGCGCGCGACCAAGCTCGCGCCTCGCTTAGGTCGGCTACGGCGCGGGCAGTCAGGGCATAAGACGTCCGACGCACTCGGTCTCAATCCTCATCCTTGAAGTCCAGGATCGATTTGTCGGAAAACCTGCCCTGCCGCAGGTCCCCTAACCCCTCGAGTACGTTCAGGGCGACAGCCCGATCCTGCATGTCCTGCCGGATCAGGTCGCGGATGTATTCACTGGGCGTCGCATATACATCCTTGTCGCTCGCGCGCTCATCCACATACTTTCGCAGCGCATCGGTCAGCTGCACGTTGAGACTGCTGCTCAAGATCGGCTCCTCCAGCAAAATCTGTTGGAGGAGGTACTACGCCAAGCTGGCAATAGATGTCAATAGTTGCCAGAGCGGGCTGGTCGGCGGCGCAGACTACGGCGCCCAGACTACGGCGCCGGGCCGCTGCTTCGCTGCTTTTCGATGCGGCGGGTTGCGTTTTCACGTTCACTTGCAGTGACGGTCTCGCCCGTTCCAAGTTCCGCGCAGCTCAGTGACGCAAGGAAAGATCAGGTGCCGGGGTATCGGGGTTTCGCCCATGTCGCTGCTGCGTCGGCCACGATGAATCGACGCAGCGCGCCAACGTCGAAAGCCATTTCCCCTCTTGATAACCCCGATACCCCGCACCGGCACCGCATACTCGAAATCATCGCCCTCAGGCTATTGATGCAGACGCAACCCAGCGTTCGCCAGAACGTGAAGCCGGACGGTGGCACTGGGCTTGATGCCGGCGCCTTCTCTGGCCGCTTGCACCATGGCGTGGACTTCCTTCAGGTACTCCAGCGCTTCGGCGCGTGTCTGTAGCGCATCGACACGGGCAATGATCGTTTCGTGCTCGAAGGGCGGTGCGACCTCGAGATGCTGGGCAAGGGCCGATGCGATGGTTGCGGCCAGTCTTCCGGTCGGATCGTCATCGAGGAGCTGCTCAGGGTGTTTGGCCGTGGTTGCGTCGAATGGCGTCTTGATGACGCGGGCGATCGACCCGCCCGCAGGATCCGGCAGGGTCATGGGACAGTCAGTTCGAGGCTCTTCGAGCCGGGCCAGGGGCTTCAGATCCGAGGTCATCGATGTTCGTCTTGTGAGTTCCCGCAGGCCGAAGATCCTCGCCACCGTGGAGATGATCGTCGAGTGCTCGTACTGGCGATGGTCGACCAGATTGCGCGGAATGCGCGGTGAGATGACGAGCGCGGGGACCCGTGGGCCGAGCTGATCGAAGGTGAACCCGAACGCGCGTCCTCTCGCACCCGTCGGCCGCGTCGTCGGGGGAGCCACGTGATCGTAGAAGCCGCCGTGCTCGTCATAGGTAATGATGAGCATGCTGTTCTCCCAGAGCGGCGATCGGCGCAGAGCTTCATACGTCTGCTTGATCAGCATCTCGCCCGACCTGACGCTGCCAAGCGGGTGCTGCGAGTTGCCGTCCTCGTATTCGGAGAACGCGTCGTAGCTGGGTTCGATGAAGGTGTAGGCCGCGTTGTAGGACGGCGAGGCGACATCCGCAGCGAATTCGTCGAAATCGTCGATGTCGAACGTTCGGCTGACACCTTTGAGCAATGCGACGTTGGGAAAACTGTCGCAGCCGTACACGCGCCACTTGAGGCCGGCTTCATCGAGCAGGTCGAAGATCGTTCCGCGTTCGAAGGCAACGCCCGACCATGGGCTCGAGAAGGCCCCGGCATATTCCGCCTTGGTAGGACCGTTGTCGAAGAAGCCCGCCGTGCCGGCGTGAACGAAGAAGCGATTGGGTTCGGTGGGGCCCGGCATGGAAGAGAACCAGCGATCGCAGACCACGAACTCGCGCGCGAGCGCCGTGGTGACCGGCAACTGATCTGGCGTGAAGCAGCGCATGGCTGCGTCGGGCAGTTCCGGATGCGACCTGGCAACGACCGATACGTACCCCGAGTTGTTGATCGGCGGGTACGGCTGACCGCTCACATACACGGCTCCTTCACCGCAGAGTTGCTCAAGGACACCCGAGAATCCATGCGGCGGATCGAACTCGGCCCGGTCCGGAGCCCCGCGCTGCACGGGGAAAGTGACGCCGTTCCAGGTGTTCGACTCCGACCCTGTCAATCCATCGATGGCAGTGGGTTGACCCGTCGCTGCGTCAGTGCCGGTAATACCCGAGAACCCCAGCATGTGATCGAACGAGCGGTTCTCCAGCATCAGCACGAAGACGTGCTTGATCTTTGATTTACGATGGTCGCGCACGATCGGATCGCCGGAGCCGCCATTGCCCGGGACTCCGCGCGGGTCTTCGCCGCGATGGTCACGCACGACGATGGTTCCGGCGTCAGCGGGAAACGGCTCCGTGCGCGGCGCAACCGGAGGTGCAACCGCGGCCACGTTGCCGTTCGGCGATGCACCGTTTGCGCGGCGCCGTTCCCAGTGCCCGTGGACGAACTGTCCATCGCGGACCGCGCCGCGCGCCCACACGAATCCTTCGCGCTCGGCCCGAAAGACGTGCACGTACGACGTCTTCCTGTCGAAGCCATACACGGAAAGATCGGGACAATCTTCGAGCAGATCGACTGCAGCACCGTAGCCGGAGTACTCGTTGGCGTGCTCGTACAGGATCGCAACATAGCCGGGTGTCACCCGAATCGCACAAGCCGCGTCATTGAAGCCGGTCGTGAACCGGGTATGCCCCTCCTCCAGAGAGACTTCCAAACCCGAGAACTCACGATCGCTATAAAGCGTGATGGCACTCATGTTGTACCTCTATGACGTACGGTGCGGAGGTGACGTATGGTGCGCATCTGACGCAGGGTGCGCATCACTCGAAAGTCAGGGTGAAGCACCCACCACAGCGGGTTTGCTGCTGTTCCGAAAAAAAAATCTTCAGGACAGGATCGATCCGCCGTGGAAACAATCCTGTGTGCGATCGCCACAATGATGCGATGCAATGATGCGATGCAATGATGCGATGTACTGGTGACAAGCGAATCAGTCCGATGAGTATCGTGGAATGACCACGGCTCGACGATCGGTCGTTCGGGCAGTTCGCGAGGATTTCGCGTCACTCACTGCGACTGCGCTGGCGCGCTGCGAAATCCAGAAGGAAGTTTGCTGAAGTGCCGCGGTGCCAGGTTAGGGGCAATGGCGCTTAGTTAAGCGGGTTGACAGTTGTCCGTTGACGGTTGAC
>CAZBKC010000035.1:0-15547 GCA_964492345.1 uncultured Steroidobacter sp.
GATGCTGATCCTCATCGGCTTCGCGCTGACGCTGCAGGCCACGCTGATCCGGCCCGAGTATTTCAGCAGGACGTTCCAGCTCTTCCCCGACTGGCCGGTGTTCGACGCGCATCGCATGATGATGCTGTTCCTGTTCAGCATGCTCGTGCTGCTGACACCGAAGATGATCGGCTTCGTGCGCGGCTGGCTGTTGCCCGGCATACGCCGCAACTGCGGCGGCTTCCTCGGCATCCCCGTCAGCGTCGTCGTGGAACTGCTCGTGTCCGCGCTCTACGCACCCGTGATGATGCTGATCCAGACACAGCACGTCTTCAGCATTCTCACCGGCCGCGACTCCGAATGGACTGCGCAGCGCCGTCAGGCCGAGGTCATGTCATGGCGCGAATCCGTGCACTTTCACTGGAAACACACGCTCATCGGCATCGTGCTCGGCGTCATCGCCTACCTGCTGTCGCCCACGCTGCTCGCCTGGCTGTCGCCGACGGTTGCGGGACTCGTGCTCGCCATTCCCCTGTCGAAGGCGAGCGGCAGCGTGCGCCTCGGCCAGGGTCTCTCACGCCTCGGACTGTTCCGCATTCCCGAAGAACGCGAGGTGCCGTCGATCCTGCGTCGGCGCGATGAAATCATGCACGCGGCCGAACCCCTGCCGACCGACGGGCTGCGCTACCTCGCACGTCACCCGGTCGAGCGCGCCGCGCACACCGCCAACAACCTGGCCCGGCCGCACGAACTGCGCGGTCATCCGAGCGCACATCGACTGACCGCCGCCGCCAAAGTGAGGCAGGCACACAGCCTGCGCGAAGCACTCGGCTGGCTGAACGCCCCCGAGCGAATGGAAGTCGCCGCCGACCGCGAACTGCTGGAACACCTGGGGCAGTTGCCGCAGGTGGAGGCGGTGGGATGAGAGGCTGCTGGCTTCTGGCTTCTGGCCAGAATAAAAGACGCGGGCCTTGCGCTCTCTGCGGCCTCTTCCTTCTGGCCTCTGGTCTCTGGCCAGCCGCCAGTAGCCAGCAGCCAGCGGCCTCTTCAAAACATCACCCTCACCTGCGCACTAGACTGGTTCTGTCCGTACCCACGGAATTCCCGGTTCGAATCGCGATCGTTCCAGCGATACGCCAGGCCGAGGCTGAGGAAGTCCCGCGGCGTCCATTCGAGCGAGAGCTGCGCCGACTGCACGGTGTCTTCGCGGCCGATGTCGATGGGCGGTAGCAGCAGCGTGTTGCCGACGTAGTCCTGCTTCTCGTACGAGTACATTGCCGTTACTTCGAGCGTCGTAGTCGGTCGCCACGTGGGCGCGATGCTCGCGCCGTCGCCGATGAAGTAGTCCGACTCGGCATCGACATAGGCGCGCAGCTTGTGCCACGCCTCGATCTCGAACGCCAGTTTGGCGCGCGGTTCCCAGTACATGCCGAGACTCCACACTTCGCCCGAGTAGTCGGTGGCCACGGGATTGTCATAGTCGCGATCGAGATAGCCGAGGCTCGCCGTGAAGAAGGTCTTTACCGACAGCACGTAGCGTCCGCGCAGCGTCGGGATCGTTTCCTCGTAGCCGCGCGCTGCACCGGCAAGAGCCTCCGCCTCCGGAAAGTCGGCCTGGGTCACCAGGTATTCGGCAGCCAGGCTCGAACCGGCCGGTGTGGTGTATTCGACGCCACTCCGGCCGGTCGTACTTGCAAAATTCTCGGTCTGGCGCAGTACCGCGCTGTGCTCGGTGTCCTGCGCAGCGCCGCCAGCAAAGACACGCCAGCGCGAGCCGACGCCATACCGCACTTCGCCGCCATACCTGGCCGCGTCGACGATGTCCTGGTCGAAGAAGCGGTAGTTATCCAGGTTGGCCTGCGCACGGTCGTACTTCGCAAACAGTTTCCCGGACCAGTTGCTGGCGACTTGCCAGTCCCACAGCACGTCGGCGTTGCCGCCGGTGTAATCGAGATCGTCGTTCTTCTGGTACCGCACATCGTCGATGCGCACGTCCGCATGCAGGACCTGACGTGCGGCATCGAGTCGTACGCGCAGGCCGGCGGAGGCGCGATTGATCTGATCCTCGCGGCTGCGCGCGAACCCTGTCACCGGATTGCCCAGGGGTTCCTGCCCATCGGGAAGCTTGAACAGGTTGTCGTCGTACAGGTAGCGATCGGAAAGGATGACCTTGAACGGGTCGCCGGCATCGGGTGTTTCCTGTGCCGATGCGATCGGTCCGACGCATAGAGCGGGCGCGCAAAGCATGCATGCATTGCGAAGATTGGAGAATCCCTGCGCAGATCCCCGCCTGCGCGGGGATGACGATCCTTGCAGGCCTTCCTCAAGGTTTCGAATACTGCTTGCGGTCTTGTTCATAGGAGGCTCCTCCACCTCGTGCGTGCGCAGGCTCACGATGCGCAGTCGTCGGGTCGGCGCGGTACAACTGCAACGTGCGGTCTGCAATCGAGTTCCAGTCGAATGCCGACAGATCCACCTCCGCATCATCCGGCCGACCGCTCGCCTGCAGTTGCCGCAGATGCTCCGTCGTGAGTGCGCCGTCATAGAGCTGCAGCCACTGCGAACCCACACGCTCCTGGATTTCCGGCAATGCGCCGAGCCGCGGCGCGAGCACCCTGCGATTGAACGACAGCGCCAGCAGGACGCTGCCCGAATTCAGGACGCTCTCGAACGGCAGCACGATGGCGTCTGCCGCGCCGAAGTAAGTCGGCACGTCGGCGTCCGCAACGAACCCGAGATGCAGCGTCAGCCGGTCATCGCCGTCGCGAAGCGATGACAGTTCTGCCGCGCTGATGCCGTGACCCGGCTGTCCCGCCACGATCAGATGAACGTCGCGCTGCGGCGTCCGGCGGAACACGTCGATCAGATGCGGCACATTCTTGTAGCGCCGCACATTGCCGAAGAACAGCAGCGTGAATCGCTCCAGCGGCAGTCCGAGCCGCCGTCGCGCCTCGGCCCGCGACGGTGCAGCCGGATACTCATGCCGGTAGTGACCGTGAGGCACCACCGCATACGGCTTGCCCGCCAGCACGGGATACTGCTCGCGCGCCGCCTCGAGACCGGACTGCGTCAGCGCGACGAGGTGGGTGCAGGCTCGCGGAAACCACAGGGAAAACAGTCGCCGCGACAGCCAGTGGCATCGATCGTGCGCCTGCAGGTTGTGGATCATCCAGACCACGCGCGTACCGCGTAGCCGCAGCAGGCCGATGAGCACCGCGAATCTCAGATGTTTCACGAGCGAACTCCACCCGCTCGCGCTCATGAGATGGGAATCGGGCCAGTGGACGTGGAAAACGTCGTAACGGCGGTTGAATCCGCGCCCATAGGAAAAATCATCGACGGTCGCGCCGGCGCCTTCGAGGCACGTGGCGAATCGCCGCACGAATGGATTGCCCGGATCGTGCTTCGGAAACATCAGCACCCGCATGGCGGCTGACGTGCTCACAGCGCGGACGACGCCCGTGGCGCCGGCGAACCCCCGACTCCGGCAGGCGTGACCGACTGCGTGCGTATCGCGGTTTCCCAGACCTTGAAGTAGTCGGCGAATACGCGATCGACACTGAAGTCCGCGGCTCGCCTGACGCAGGCCGCAGAAAAATCCGCGCCGCGCCAGCCTGAGTCGATCTGCTGTCGCAGCAGCAGCGCGAGGTGCTCGCTGTCGGCGGGCCGATACACGAAGCCCGTGCAACCCTCATCGACGATCTCCGGCATGCCGCCGACATTCGCGACGATGGCAGGCACGCCATGCGCGTACGCTTCGTAGATCACGCGTCCCAGTGGCTCTTCCCACACGGAAGGCACGACGAGCACATCGATGCGCTCGAAAAAGTCGGCGGGACGAACGAAGCCGAGGAAGCGGATGTTCGGCGCCGGATAGGTGCGACGCAGTCCCTCGACATAGCCGTCGTCACCCTTGCCTCCGAGCAGCACGCTGACCTGCGACTCGGGCAGATGCCTCACGGCATCGAGCAGCACCTCGATGCCCTTGGTGTTCTCCATGCGCCCCAGGTAGCCGACGACGATCGGTGTGCCGGGCACCTTGTTGCTGCGGGATGCGGGCTGGACGTGCGCGTTGTTGGCGCCGTGAATGACGAACTTGTGCTGCACGCCACCGAAGAGACCCGTGTCCTCCAGACGCGTCAACATGCGACGACTCAGGCTGATGACCGCTGCGGGCAGATTCGAATACAGGCGGCGCGGCGTCGCATAGACGCGGCACAGGCCGCACTGGCGCACACAGTTGCGATCACCGGAAACCATCGTGCTTTTCGGACAGCCGAGATAGTAGTCATGCAGCATCTGCACCAGCGGGATGTTCATGGACCGCACCGTCGGCCACAGCGACACCGAGAACCCCTGCAGGTTGCCGGTCTGTACGACGTCGGGGCGCTCCAGCGCCAGGATCCTGCGCACGCGACGCGCCATGACCGGGTTGTAGGCGTCGACGAGATGCCACGACATCCGCTCGATGCGGCTGCGCTGCGCCTCCGATTGCTTCCAGAACAGATTCGCGAGCGGCACATAGTGGGTCCGCACACCGTTGAGCTCGTCCTGACGCGCCCGGCCGTCCGGCGCCAGACTGACGACCACGGCTTCATGGCCGCTGGCGACCAGGCTTTCGGCCAGGATCCGCACGGTCCGTTCGGCGCCGCCCTTCTCGTTGGGCGCATACAGTGTCGACACGAACAGGACTTTCATGCCCGCAGCTCGATGTAGCAGAACCAGGCCAGACGTCGCAGCCCGGGTATGCGGCAGAGCGCGCGGTCGACCGTCCACACCGCACGCGTCAGCCAGTGACCGGATCTGACATTCGACGTCGCCAGACCGAGCAGCGGCGAGACCAGGCCGAAGTAGACGACTTTCGATGAGGCGAAGCCGCGCGCCATCGCGCGCAGGTCGCGGGCGAGCAGCGGATGCTCATCGGGCGTGCGCAGCTCCGGCGTGCGATTGCGGTACCAGTTGAGGACCGGGTTGTGACCGAGCGGCTCGGCAAAGATCGCCGTGCCCCCGTCGCGCAGCACCCGACGCAATTCCTGCATGGACTTTTCGATATCCAGGTGATGCACGATGCCGGCGCCGATCACGACATCCACGCTGTCGTCCGCGAGCCGCATGTCTTCGGCATTGTCCACGGAGAATTTCACGTTCGGCAGCGCGCGCTGTTCGGCGATGCGCCGTGCCTGGACGATGGCCACATCGGAAATGTCGATGCCGGTCACCTGCCGCGCCACATGCGCGAGATCGAATGCCATGATCTCCGCGCCGCAGCCGTACTCCAGGACACAGCGACCGTGGCTGGCCACGGTCACGCGTTGACGGAATTCTTCGAAGCCATGCGCAATGGCATCGTAGAAACGTCGCGTGCGCGACTCCCGCGATGCGTTGTTGTCAATGAACCGCTGGTTGTGAAAATCGCGCTCGCGTTCGATTCGCTGTGCTGCGTCCATTCTCTGCCTCATTCGATGGTGGTGGGGGCACTGAGGCACTTCAGTGCCGCGGCGGAAGGATCCTCGCCGGGCCGTTGCCGGCGATGGATCTGCGTAATGGCGCGGCACAACCGGGTGCCGCGGTCCTGCCACTGGTACAGCGAACTCGCCAGTTCGAAGGCCCGTTCCTGACGCCGGTTCAGCAGATCGAAGCAGTCGATCTCGGCCACGATGCCTGCGGTCAGCGATTCGAGATCATCGCGCAGCAGCATGTGCTCGCGCAGTCCTGGCGGCAGCCCCGCCGCCGCATCGGCCAGCGTCGCAATCGGCACACGCGTGAACAGGTAATCGAGAAATTTCAGCTTGAAGCCGCCGCCGATGACTTCAGGCACCACGGCCATGCGGGCGTGCGCCAGGCAGTCCGCGGGATCGTCCACGAATCCATGGAAGCGCGTGGCGCGCGCGGTCGATGCGAGTTCCCGGCGAAGTTTCTCGGGCACGGCGCCGACGATATCGAGCTGGATGCCGTTGCGCGCGAACACGGCATCCGCCGCATGGACGAAGCGGCGCAGGTTCTCCTGCTTCATGATCCAGTGGAACGAACCGACGATGGCGACTCGTCGCGGTGTGGTCGCATCGAGGGTGCGGGGCGCGGCGATCGTGCCGGAGTAGCCGGGCGTGAGCGTGATTGCCGGTGGGCTGTCGGTAGCGCCGGTCAGTGCGGCGCGGTCTTCGTCGGTGATCGTCGTCAGCAGATCGACATTGCGGACGACGCGCTGCTCCAGGATTCGCACCTTGAGCGCGTTCTGCCAGACGACGAACCGGCGCGCGAGCGAACCGCCCGACGAGGCCGACAGGTCGCGCCATACGGCCGCTTCGTGATTGTGGGAAACATGCACGATCACCGGCGCCGGCTCCGTCGTGAACCGCTGCGCCAGGCAGTGATCGAGCGCCCAGCCGGCCGCGTAGCCATCGAGAACGATGGCATCCCAGGGTTCGCGCAACTGTTCCTCGAGCAATCGCCGATACCCGGCGCTTGCGTCGACAGCCGCGCCGTTGGGCAGTCGCGAGAACAGCGCGAGCCATTCGCTGCGGCGCGCGCCCGGAACCGGCAACCATTCGACATGGCGCGCTTCTTCCGGTGCGGCATCGCCGGCACCGAACCCGAGAAACCTAACGCGGGCACCGGCGGCGACCAGTGACTGCGCGAGCCTGGCTGAATAGACCTTCGCTCCCGCATCGGCGGGATAGGGCATGTATCGCGCAATCCACAGAATGCGCAGCCCGGCATGCGCGAGCCTGTCCATCTCAGGTTGCACGGATGGGCCCTCCCACTTCGCCACGACGCCGGAACCACTCGCGCATCGCCGCTGCCAGCCTCACCTCGAACAGGCGCCAGGAAATCCAGGACACCGGTACCGACACGGCCAGCGAACAGAGGGTGAACACCGCAAACCCCACGACACTGCCGTACTCCGGTACGACGAAGGCGAGCACGAGGCGTTTGAACAGCGCCATCACCAGCGTGTGCCAGAGATAGAAGCTGTAACTGATATTGCCGAGGAACTGGAACACGCGGCCGCACAGAAACCGGGTCTGACGGCTCGCATTCAGCGTGACGCTGGCGAACAGGTGCAGCGATGCAACGAACGCGAGGAGCAACGCGACCCAGCGACCGTCGCGGACGAAGTCGACAATGGTGTCATTCAGATGCGCCATGAAGGCGCCGGTAGCGGACCACGCCAGCAGGAAGACCACGAAACTGACCGCGGGAAACCTGAGCCAGCGCAGGCGCGCGGCAAACCAGTCGCGGTAGTGGAAGACGATGACACCGGTCAGGAAGAACAAGGCCCGCGGGAACAGCACCACGAACAGCGCGCCGAGCGTGAACCACAACGTCAGCAGCGCATGGCGCGGTTGCGCGCGGCGATGCAGGAGCAGACCGACGGCGGCGGTGAGATAGAACACCCACTCGTAGCTCAGGCTCCACGACACCTGGTGGATCATCGGGAAGTGCACGATCGGCGGCAGCAGGAACAGGTTGCCAATGAAGAGCGCAGCCGCACCGCCCGGACTGCGATCCGCCAGCGGCGGAATCTGCAGCAGCAGGCACAGCAAGGTGACCGCGCACAGCGCCGGCACCCACGCAGAGAAGATGCGGCTGACGCGATCCTGCAGGAACGCGCCGATCGTGCGATGACGCAGCAGGCTTCCGAGGATGACGAAACCGCTGATCATGAAGAACATCTCGACGCCGTAGGTCAGCGAACGCCACAACGTGCCGAGCAGGTCGGCGAGCGGCGAACCCGACGGCCACAGAACGATGCCGGCGCTGCCGACGTGGAACACGAACACCAGCGACGCGCACAGGCCGCGGTAGCCGTTCAGCGCCGCGTTGAAATCCTTCTTCCTGTCGCCTGGAACACGCATGGGCATCATGCGTCGTACCCCTCTGCGAACTGCGCGGCGAGCGATGCACCGGCACTGCCGCCGAAATGGCGCAGGAATGCCGCACTCGCGCCGGGCTGTTGTCCGCCCGCCAGCCGCGTGTCGAATTCCTTGCTCCAGTACTCCCAGTAGTTGTGATACGCGACGCGGCTGTCGGCGATCCACGCCGCCATGCGATCGATGAAGTACGGATCGTCGAGCGGACCGCCCCACTTCCGGTGAACCCCCGTGCCCCACTCCGGCATCGACAGCGGTTTGCCGCGGCTCGTCGCGAAGTCGCGCTGCCACTTGAGCCCATGCTGCATGTTCATGCGGGCTTCCCAGCGACCTTCGGGCGACTCGTCCTTCCCGCCGACCGGCATGTTGTAGAAATCGAGCCCGACGATGTCGACGTAGTCGTCGCCGGGATACGCCTGCTCGGCGTCGAAACCCTTTGCGGCAGCGGCCGGACACCAGTCGTATCTGAACGACGCACCGGGCGTCTTGCGCAGGGTGGACACGATGCGACGCCAGTATGCGACCCAGGCTTGCGGATCCTTGCTCGCATCCCAGGCGTACCAGTTCGCGTTGAATTCCCAGCCGATGCGCAGAACCGACTCGCCGTAACCCCACTTCACCAGTTGCGCGGCGTACTTCGCGAAGAGGTCGTCGAATTTTCCTGATGCGCCATCGGCCAGCTTTGCCGACCGGTCCGGCGGCAGCATCGGCAGCGAGTAGACGACGGACTTCTGACCCGCCGTGTGCCAGCACTTGATGGCCCACGCGCTCGTCGCCGTGAGCACGTCCCACGATACGAACTCCAGCATCTGATCGACATCGCGCCGCAGCCACTGCTGATACGCAGGCAGGCGTCCGGTGCCGGTGCAGCCCGCACCGAGGTAGGCGCCGAATCGCGCTCCGTCATCGCGCACCGCACGCGCCTTCGGCTGCGCTGCTGCGACGGCTCGCCACAGCGGATAGCTTGCGCCGGCCAGCAATGCAGCGATCATCGCGCGTCGCTTCACTGCGCACCTCCACGGATCGAGTTGGCGGGCGTCCAGGTCTGGAAGCGCTCGCCGCGCAACGAACGCAGGACACCAAGACCGGTACCGGCCAGGGCCAGCAGCAGGTCGACGATCTGGGCGAAGGGTCTGACGGACCAGAAATGGCCCAGGGCTGCGCAGATCGCGGCGACGACGACCAGCCCGAACGCAACCGCGGGATGACCGGCGCACGCGAGCGCCGCGACGAAGGTCAGCGCCGCAATGCCCAGGAAAAAGATGCTCAGCCAGCGCAGCAGCTTGTGCGAGACATATTTGTAGCGCGTGAACCAGTCCATGCCGCGCAGCCGCGGCCACAGCAGGCGATGAACGTTGAACGCCTGGCAGGCGATGCGGATCTTGCGGCTGAACTCCTCCGAGCCCTTGGCGACGGACTCCTCGTATGCATGCACGTCGCGAACCTGGATGACGCGATGACCCTCGATGAGGGTCATCAGCGAAACGTACAGGTCGTCGATGATGTGCTCGGGCGGCGCGTGGCGCAGTTCCCGCCGGATCGCAAAGATCGATCCGTCGGCGCCGATCATCGATCCGGTTTGCGATTCGAGGCGTTTCAGCGCCTCCTCGAAACGCCAGTACAGCGACCCGGATGCGGCGGTGATCGAGGCATCGCCATTGACGTAGTTGAGATTGCCGCAGACGCAACCGATCCGCGGATCGGCAAAGTGGCGTCGCAGATCGTCCAGGCAGGCGATATCCAGCATCACATTGGCATCGGTGAACACCAGCACGTCCGCATCGGCGCGCGCCGACAGCAGGTTCATCCCGCAGGTCTTGCCGTGACGCTCATCGCTGACGTGCAGGAAGATCCGGTCGGCGTAGGGACGCACGATCTGCGCCGTCCGATCGCTCGATGCGTCCACGTACACCAGGATCTGCAGTCCCGGTTCGCGTTCGAGCAACTGCATCAGATTGCGCATCTTCTGCCCGATGACGCGTTCCTCGTTGTACGCGCACATGCAGATCGCAAAGCGAACGGGTCGCGTCGGCGCCTGCGGGGTACCGCGGACAGTGCCGTTCCCACCCAGGAATCGCAGCAGCAGCAGCGACAACGGATACGTCGTGAAAGGATGAGCCGCCAGCAGGAACGAGACGGCACTCACCACCAGCAATGCCACCGTCATGCCGCCCTCCTGACGATCTGCGTCTCAACATTGGACCGGGTTTTCCGATCCTTCGGGTTCCGGGGTGCGCTCCGCCATGGCTTCGCGTCGATCCAGTCGACGAGCCTTGCGAACAGGCACAGGCCGATCACGATGGCGGCGCCCGCCAGCAGCAGCGCTGCCGGATCGAATGCCTGTGCCCGCGACAGCAGCGCGGACAGCACGTACGCCAGGATCGTGCTCATGCAGAAACATTCCAGCGATCGCCGCCCGACATGGATCACCGCCTGCGCCGGCCACGACGACAGCGCGGCCTCGCTCCGGGGCACGATCTGCATGACGAAGACCACGGAGAACAGGAAGTGCACCAGCTGCAACGCGCCGAGATTCGGCTTGTCGTAGCCCGGCATGTCGAAGGCGCCGATCAGGGGCAGCGACCAGCCGCTGCGATCGAGCGCCTTGACGATGAAAGCGAGCGCCAGGAACGAACCGCTGATGAGGAGCAGCCGGTCGCGCGGGAATTTCTCCCGCAACCGGCGGAAGACGCCGTGCATGCCGCCAAGGGCGCCGAGCACGAACAGGAACTGCCACCCGAACGGATTGAAACTGCCGTGATTGCCGAGCAGCGGTGCAAACTCGTGGGCGGCGTTCGCCTGTACGGCGAGCCACACGGCGAATGAGATGGCCAGGACGAGACCTGCGCCGATCCTGGAAAGCAGGATCACCACCGGCACCAGCAGCAGCAGCACGATGTAGAGGTTCAGTATCTCGAAATACAGCGGCGCGAAACGCAGCCCGAGGAATCCGGCCATGCCGGCCGCCGCGTCCGGCCCCATCAGCACATCCAGGCGTGAAGCCGCATCGACCTCCGGGCTCGCGAACAGCGGCAACCGCAGCAGCAGCAGCACGGCACACAGCGTGAGCAGGTTCAGCACATAGATGTGCCACGATCGCTGCCCCGCCCGGGCCCACATCATGCCCACGCCATGCGTCTGCATCGTCTTCAGGTAGACGATGCCAGCGAGATAGCCCGAGAAGAACACGAAGAATTCTGCCGCGCCCGACCAGCCGATGCGCAGCCAGGTGACGAAGGGATTGACGAATCCGTCACCGGCGAGCTTTTCGCAGAGGAACTCGAGATGATCGACCCCGATCATCAGGATGCCGGCGCCGCGGACCACGTCGATGGCGGCGTCGCGTTGCGAAACGGCCGTTGGCATCAGCTCACTGCCCGGCTCATTGCGCAGCTCACTTCTCATGGACCGCCTCCCTGTCACCGGATCGCGGTCGCGAGCGCAGCAGTGTTACCGCAGGCAACGCAGGCCAGAGCAGCAGCGAAGTCGCCACGCCCGTGACCGAAGGCGAGTAGGCGCCGTTCATGAAGTAGGCCACCAGCACGCCGATACGCAGCGCCAGCGGCGCCTTCGAACTCAGGAAGCAGTAGAACAGGAAGATGAAATACAAAATCCCGCCGACTGCACCGAACTCGAAAAGTATCTTCGCGTGCGCCATCTCGCCGGCGCGGTAGTTGCCGGCTGCGGAAAAGAAATTGCCTGCGCCGTAACCGAACAGCGCACGCGCCGGGTCGGTCCAGAGTTTGTCGGCGAACAGGTGTATCCAGCCGACGAAGCGGATGAACGCGCTGGATCCGCCCGACGATCCGAACTCGCTGGCGCGATTGAGCGTGATGTCCAGATTCAGGGGTTCGACGAGCATTGCAAGCACGGCGAGCAGCAGCAGCCCGCGCAGCAACAGGTCCCATCGCCGGTAGAGGACCACCAGTACCGGCAGCGTGACCGCGAGAATCAGGAGGCCCGTACCGGAATAGGAAACCACGATGCCTGCGGCGTACGCTGCCATGCGCCAGCCGCGATTGCGGTAGACCAGTTCCGCCGTCAGACCCAGCGCACACAACTGACAGAACACCGACGGCTCGAGCATCACGAAGCCCGTGGCCTTGTAGATCGTGGCGCCGTAGTACAGCGGCGCGATGGCGTTGTAGCCGCTGGTCCGCAGCGCGTCCGGCACGAACGTCTCGATGGGAAAGGCCAGCGCCTTGCCGACGACGAACTGCAGCGTGAACTGCACGACACCCGCGAGGGCGATCAACACACTGAGATTGCAGAAGAACCGCAGCGCATCCTCCTGCGTCACGGTTCCCGCCCTGGCGGCCGGGACGTAACTGAAGCCGAGCACTGCCATCATCGCCAGCGACGGCAGGGAGAAGGGTTCGCCGCGCCACACCTGGATCAGCGCCAGCACCGAGAACATCAGCAGGAACAGCGCCAGGCGCATGGGCACCGGCTGCAATTTTCCTGTCGCCAGTCCGACCGCGACGGCGATGATGACCATGGGAAACAGCAGGCCGATCGACGCGAGGTTCAATCCCGGCAACGCGAACTTCGCGAGCAGCGTGGCAAAGACGAGCGGCGTGAACACGATCAGGCGCGTCAGCCAGACGGATCCGGCACGCTGCGTCACGGCCTGCGACGGCACGACGAACTGCGATCCTAGTGTCTGGGCCACTGCCATCGGTCGCGCCTCAGACTACTCGTTCACGATGGCGCCGAGCAGCGTCGCGCCGGACGGCTCGAGCCTTTCCTGAACGGCACTGACATCGTTCATGCGCGTGCGATGCCGGCGCGTCACCAGCACATAGCCGCCGGCACGCGAGGCGATCATCTGTGCGTCCGCGTAATCCAGGATCGGCGGCGCATCGATGATCACGACGTCGTAGATCTCGCTGGCCAGCTCCAGCAGGTACTGCATGGCGCGGCTGCTCAGCAGCTCGTGCGGGTTCGGCGGAACCGGTCCGGCGCACAACACCGCAAGACCATTGAGCTGGGCGATGGAGACGATGGACTTCTCGACGCTGGAACGGCCGAGAAGCACGTCCGCCAGTCCCGTTTCCGCCGACATGCCGAAAAGCTGGTGCTGCGCCGGATTGCGGAAGTTGGCGTCCAGCAGCAGCGTGCGTTCGCCGAGTTGCGCGAAGCTGACGGCGAGATTGGCGGTCAGCGTGCTGCATCCCGTGGCGGTGCGCGCCGCACCGACGGCCAGTACTTTTTTTCCCTTGTCGAACCAGCGCAGCATGAGCTGACTGCGCAGCATCCTGAACGCCTCGGCGCCGGCGCCGAACGGCTGATAGGCCGTGATGAGCATCGGGTGCAGCCCCGATTCGCCGCGCCGGACATACGGGTAGCTGAACTGGCGCGACAGCGCCTGCTGGATATCCTCCGCGGTCACGAGCCCCAGACTGCGGGCCGCCTCGCCGAAGCGCAGGCCGCGCTTGCGCTGGTGAGCGAGCACCCGTTTGATGTCGTGCTCGGTCAGCCGTGCCGACTCGGCGAGCAACTCGCCGATGGGCTGATACGGCCGGCCCGGTTCGCTGATGGGATTGATCGCCATGAATTGATTCCGACAATCTCAGTTGGGAAACGATGGTTTGCCGCGCCTCATGCCGCGCCGCCTTCCAGCAGGGCCCGCTGCCCGCGGGCGGAGGCGATGCGGGCCGGCTTGAAGCTCGCACGCAGGCGCGGCACTTCACCCAGCACTTCCAGACCGGCGACGCTCACCAGCTCATCGCCATCGCGCACACGCCGGTCGATCATCTCGAGCATCAGCGCCAGCGCTGCACCCAGCAGTGCGCCGAACACCAGCGACAGCGCGGTGGTGGTGACGAGTCCCATGCCCGCGGGCGACTGCGGCGGCAGCGCGCTGTCCAGCACGGCCACGCTCGTCTGGTTGAGCTGGCTTTCCAGGCCGAGCTGGCTGGCCCGCTGCAGCGCTGCGTCATAGGCAGCCTGTGCCGTCTGCACCTCGCGGTCCTGCACCGACAACTCGTCGCGCTGACGGGTGAGTTCGAGAATGTGCTGTTTCTGCCGGTCGTAGGCGCCCTGCAGGTCCGCCAGCTCGCGCTGGGAAATCTGCGCCGTCTGCTCGATCGACCCGCGCACCCGGGCAATCTCGGCGGCGATCTTCTGCCGGATCGAATCGATTTCGGCGCTTGCAGCGATGTATTGCGGATGATTGTTGCCGTAGCGTTCGCTGAGTTCGGCGAGCCGTCCTTCGGCGCGTATCAGGTCGCCCTTCAATCCCTGCAGCAGCGAGTTGCCCATCACTTCCGGCACTTCGGACAGGCGGTCGCTGCCCATGGCCTGCGTCGATTGACGCACACGCGCCCCGGTCTCCTGCGACTTGCGCTGCGCATCGAGCAATTGCCGCGAGAGTTCCTCGAGTCGCGCGTTCTCGACGTCCATGCGCTCGGTGGTCGCGACGATGCCGTGGGTGCGCTGGTATTCGGACAACTTCTGACGCCGGTCCTCGACGACACCGCGCAGTCGCGTCAACTGCTCTTCGAACCAGACACTCTGGCGCCTGGCGGGATCGAGCCGCAGGTCGAGGCTGGCCTGCATGTATGCCTCGGCGAAGGCGTTGGCGACCTCGGCCGCAAATTTCGGATCGGCGTCCTCGACGAGGATGCGCACGACACTGCTCTCCGCCACCGGCCTGACGGAGAGCTTGCCCAGCAGGCCATTCGCCCAGTCCTCGCGCGTGTGTGCCGGCAGGTTCGCCGCTGCCGCAGCCGTTTCGTCGGTCGGCAGCCTGAGCATGTCCGTGACTCTGAGCGCGACGGCGCGGCTCGCGATGACATCCTTCTGTGTTGCGAGCATGGCTGCCGTCGATGGCAGGTTCGGCGTCGCGCCGGTCAGCGGATCGTCCGCGCGCACATTGATCACGACCGACGTTGCCGCGACATAGGACTTCGGCATGATCAGCCAGGCCAGCCACGCGACCAGCACGACGCCGATCACCGTCAGCACGAGAAGCTGGCGCCGTGCCCAGAGGATCGTCAGCAGTTGCGTGAAAGTCATGACTGTCTCGCTCGAATGGACTTCAGAAAAAACTTTCCTTGATGAACAGGATGTCGTCGGGCTGCAGCACGTCGGTGCCCCTGGCCGAGTACTCCTTTTCCACGCCATCCGGCCCGCGGCGCTTCACGATCGCCCGGCGCTCGGTGCCGCGCGCGGTCAGTCCGCCGCTCGCGGAAATCGCCCGCGACACCGTCATGTTGCGTTCGAGCCTGTACTGACCGGGCTTCTGCACCTGGCCATAGACGTAGAACTGATCGGCCTTCGGGATGTAGATCCGGTCGCCGCCGCCGAGGGCGAAGTTCTGAGCGGGATCACCGTCGAAGAGCTTTTCGAGATCGATCTCGGCCTGCGTGCCATCCGCACGAGTCAGCGTGGCGCGATCGGCGGCCGTCCTGGCGTCGACCCCGCCAGCCTCCGCAATCAGTCCGAGCACATTGGCGCTGCCTCGTTGCGGATACTGTCCCGGTTTCGTGACATGCCCCAGCACCGAGACTTTCTGGCTCATGAACTCAGTGATGAGCACCGCGATCTGCGGCTGCCGCAGAAAGCCGCCATCGACATAGCGCGCAGCCAGCAGCTTTTCCATTTCGCCCGTCGACAGACCCGCAACCTGCACCAGGCCGATCAGAGGACAAGTGATGCCGCCCGATTCGGCGACCCGCACTTCGGTCGACATG
>CAZBKC010000036.1:0-1484 GCA_964492345.1 uncultured Steroidobacter sp.
GAGGAACGCGCCGCCGCCGTACAACCAGAGAACGACAGGCGCCTTGTTCGCGTTCGCCGGCGCGAAGACGCTCAGGTACAGACAATCTTCGGATTGCACACCCGACACGCCGCCACCGTTCGGCGAACCATCCGCGTTGACCGGCTGCGGACACGGCGGCTCGTTGGCAAACGCGGTTCGCTCACCGGACCACTTGTCCGGCTTGCGCGGCGCCTGCCAGCGCAGCTCACCCACCGGCGGCTTCGCGAACGGCACACCGCGAAACACATTCACGCCCTCTTTCGTCTCTCCGACCAGCACACCGCTGTCGACGGTCGCTTTGACTGTCTCGCGCTTCGGCGCTGAGGCGCCCGTCTGTGCGTGCGCACTACCGGCAGCGACGACGGTCGCGGCCAACACCCACGTCTTCAAGTAGCGATTCATGATTTCCCCTCGGTTGAGCGCGACGGCGCGCGCGATTGCTCTGCTCAGGATTCTTCGTCACGGATGCTCATGCCAGCCCCATCGCGGCCTGCATCGCCTCACGCCTTACGCCCATCGGATCGTCGACGACTGCGCTGACGTCGTTGAACACCATCGTCGCCCGCTGCGATGACGTATACGCCGTCCACTTCGGCAACTTGCCCGTGTCCGGGCTGCCGGTGCGCGCGAATGCGATCCAGGCATCGCTCATCTTGTCGGCAAGCGCCGCGGCACGCGGCCCGCCGCCGGTGAAGCGCTTCGATCGTTCGGTGTTGTCGAAGGCGAACGCGATTTCGAGCGCATGCGGCGATCTGAGCCGCCCGCCCTGCACCGGCGTTTCCCACGTGAAGTAGTAGGTATGGACGGGCGCCTTGCCGAGCGCGGCACGGCGATCCGCGATCGTCATGATCGGCGCGCAGTAGCGGTTGTCGCTGACAATCAGGAAGAAAAGCTCGGAGGGCGTCGCGGCCGGCACCGACTTGCGATACACGTCGATGAGCGACGCTGCGTTGTCGCCGAAGAGCCCCTTGATGCGTGTCTGCAGTCCGGCCTCGTCGAGACTGAAGGCCGCGGTATCGCCCGCCAGCTGCAGCGTGAGTTCCGTTCTGTTGGTGCCGATCATCAGCGGCACTTCCGGCATGATCGCCGACGCCGTGGGATGGAATGGATGCTGCGGCAACACCTTCCCATCGACGACCGGGGCGAAGCCGCTGACCGTGTGATTGAAGCGATGCCTGCGGCTGGCCGCGAAGTACGCCGGCACGAGTTTGTCGAGCGGGACTTCCTGCAGCTTGCGGAAATCCGCGCGCGGAATCTGCAGTTCGTCGAGCACCGCCTGGGCCGCAAGCGTTGCATCCTCGCGCGTAATGACCTTGATCGTCGGTCCGCTCTGGATCACGGCACGCTGGAACAGTCCCTTCGCATCCGGCATCGCGAGCAGCGTGCCGACTTTTCGCCCGCCGCCCGACTCGCCGAAGATCATGACGTTGTCCGGATCGCCGCCGAAATTCCCGATGTTCTCG
>CAZBKC010000036.1:1494-15378 GCA_964492345.1 uncultured Steroidobacter sp.
GAGCATGCCGACATTGCCGGTGTTCGCGAACTCGCTGCCGCCGATGTCGCCGAGGAACATGAAACCGAGTGCATTGAGACGATGGTTGATCGTCACAACGACGACATCGCCACGCTTGCAGAGATTGGTCCCGTCGTAACCCGGCGACGATCCGGAGCCCGCCTGAAAACCGCCGCCGTGAATCCAGAACATGACAGGACGCTTGCCGCCGTCATTCAGGCCGCGCGTCCACACGTTGAGGACCAGGCAATCCTCGCTCTCGGGCCGATCGCTGAGCTCGCCGATGAGCGAGGCGGTCGCAGCCTCTGCGCGTTTCACCGTTGGATCGGACTGCGGTGTGCTCGGGCCGTAGTCGAGCGCATCGCGCTCGCCTTTCCAGGCTACCGGCGGTCGTGGCGGCAGGAAGCGATTCTTCCCGGCCGTCGATGCACCGTACGGCACGCCTTTGAAGACATGCACGCCGTCGAGGGTGGCGCCGCGGACCTTGCCCGCCGACGTTGCCGCGACAGGGGCAGAGGCGGCGAATGCGCGAGTGAAGAAGGTGCTGGTGGCGACGACCGCGGTAAGACCGACGCCGGCAGCGATGATTTCTCGACGCGACAACGAACGATCGGACATGGAGGCTCCAACGGTGACTGCGGTACGTGGCACGAATTGTCAGAGGCGGTGTTGAGCCACGCTCTGAAGATTCGTCAACGGGGTCGCGCGTTCGTTTCGTCATCCCCGCGCGGGCGGGGATGACCACTTCAGGGGATAACCGCTTCAGGTCATGACCACTTGTTCAGTTCTTCTTCGCCGCCGGCCTCTGATACAGCTCGATCAAATACCCGTCCGGATCGCGCACGAAGTTCGTTCCATCGACGATGGGCCGTGCATTCTGGTAGCCGGCGGCAACAACCTGTTCGGCCAGCTTGCGACCGTCAGGCACGACGAGCGTGATGGATCCGAACTCCGTCGCTCCAGACTTGACGTCGCCCTTGCGGATCACGATGAGCGTGTCTTCGCGAATGTTGCCGGTGAGTCCGAGCAGATACTCGATGGCTTCGCCCTGCGCCGGCACCCTCGCCGCGACCTTGAGGCCCAGCACCTCGGTATAGAACTTCTTCGAACCCTCGAGATCGCTTACACGGATACCCAGCCCCGCCACGCGAATCGGCTTCGTATCTGCGGCGGGTTCCGCCGCGGACACATCTGCAAGTGCCGACTGCAGCAATCCGGTCAGCAGGCAAACCAGCATCAGGCCTGTTCTGTTCATGTCAGTGATTCGCAGTCGCCAGATTCTTGGACGCGAAAACCGCCGCATTCGGCCCGGCCTGATATTTGGATTTCGGATCGATGACGATGCCGTCGACGATGCGGAGGGAAGGAATCGCCGCCATGGAGCGCGCAGGCTCGGGAGCGGCGAGTGACTTGTAGGACTGCACGGATGCGACCTGGCTCGTCGCATCGGGTGTCATGACGTACGCCGGCAGCGCCTCCACCCGAAGCGCATAGGAGATGTGCGTCTTCTCGCCCTTCGGCCCGGTGGGGCTGTAATCGGCATTGCGGCGCAAGGCGTAGTAGACGCCCGGCAACTGCACCCACGTGAGCGATTCGATCACCGGACCCCGCGCATTGACCCAGCCCGTGTAGACATCCATCCACCGGCGATAACCGCCCACGTATCCGGTCAGGGAGCCATCCGGCTTCATCTCGAGTTTTACCTGTGCCTGCAGCAATTCGAGTCGGGGCCAGTACGCGGGCTCGCGCAGCACACCGTCGACTGCTTTCGTCGAAGTGATCACGCCGTTCTTCACCTGCGCCGGAAAGATCGCTTCGTATGTCGCATCCGGCTTGATGCTGAAGGTGTAGTCGCGCGCGATGCTGCCGTTGCCGTCCTTCACCATCTTGTCGTTGCTCACGAAAAAGCCGACGGTGACATCCTTGTCGTTCATCGGATCGTTGCCCTTGCCGGCGACGACGATCACGGTTGTCCAGGCGCCGTTGCGCATCGAATCGTTGAACTGCAGCGCACCGCTCGATAGCCGCCGGGGACCGCGATACGTTTTCCAGCAGCCGACGGTCCTGTAGAAGTTGTTGTCGATGCCCTTCTCGCCCGCCGGACTCGTGAAGCCGCTCTTCCTGTTGCCGTCGAGATCGATGCCCTCGCCGATGCTGCCGCTGACACCGACCAGCCCGGGATCCGGTGTGGAGGTCGGGTTCACATAGACGTTGGCGCGATCCTTCCCGCGGAAGGCCATCTGGTTCTGTCCATGCACCGGACTGCGTGTCGGGTTCGCGGGATTGCGCAGCCACTCGGCCTCTTCACGCGTGTAACCGGCGTCTGTCAGCACCCTGATCCAGTCGACTTCGGGATTGGTGCCGGCCGGACAGTCGGTGCCGGGATCGATCACACCGTCCTTCGCGCCGTAGTAGATCGCCGGCTCGTTCCACTCCACCACATACGACCGGGTCCAGTCCGCACTGGCGACGCCGGGAAGCGCGACCGTGGCGACGGCCATTGTCGCGAGAATCGGCGCAGCAGCGATCAGTGGCTTCACGGGCGCACTCCTCAGGCAATGACTTCGCCGATGGGATTGGAAGTCTTCATCGAACCGGAACCGAACTCGCCGATGGATGCACCCGCCAGCTGCATCGCGGTCAATGACACTCGTGTCACCGAGTCGCCGTGGCCTGCGACGTGCTGGCCGGCCTTGTGCCTGCCGCCCGCGCGACCGGCGAGGAACATCGGGATGTTCTCGATCGCGTGAATCTTGGCGTAGCCGGTATCGCTGAAAGCCATGACGAGCGAGTTGTCGAGCAGCGTGCCGTCGCCTTCCTTGATGGCATCGAGTTCGGCAAGAAATGCGCCGAGCCCCTGCATGACCTGGCCTGCCAGCTTGCTGGTTTCGGGCTGATACCCGAGCTTCGCATCGGTCGGTTCGTCATGCGTGATCTGGTGATAGATCTTGCTGTTGCCCGCCGTGTACGTCTCCGACGCGCCGGAGGTGTGCACGAACGTGAAGACGCGCGACTGATTGCATGCAAGCCCCATGGCCAGCAGCTTCGCCAGCGTCTTCGTGTTCTCATTGACGAGATCCACGGACGCGCCGCGCGGAATGTCCTGCGGCGCCGAGGGCACGACGCACGCCTCGCATTTCTCGGGCTTCTGCATCTGTATGGCCAACTGGTTCTCCAGGTCGCGCACCGAACTGAAGTACTGGTCGAGCTTGACCTGATCGTCCTTGCCAAGGCCCTTCATGAGCGCCTGCCGCTCTTCGGTGACTGCCGACAGCACGCTCTGTCGCAGCATGATCGAAGGATCCGGCTTCCAGTTGTCGCTGTTCGGGTCCTGGAAGTCCGGTCCGAACAGCCGCGTGTACAGCGCGAGCGGCGTCACATCGGGCGATGCGAACGTCGAGCCGGTGCGCGTGGAATAGCTGACGGGCTGGCGCGAAATCGACGCATCGATGTCGATCGACTTGAAACGTGTGCCCGTGCCGATCGAATCGGCGACCTTCGTATCGAACGACGGACCGTCGAAGCGGCTTGCCGATGCGGGCGCGATGCCGGAGAGGATCGCTGCGTGACCGCTCCAGTGCACGAGATTCGCGCGGCCGTCACCAATCACGCGAAAACCGGAGAACACCGACACCTTGTCCTTCACCGCAGCGAGCGATTCGAGCTCCGGCATGATTTCGTAGCCTGCACCCACCTTCGTCGGCACCCAGCGGGTACCGCCTGTCGGCGTATCGGTCAGGCCAAGGCCCCAGAAGTACGTGCCGAACCGGGTCGGCAGCGGCGCACCGCTCGCAAAAGCGGTGCCGTTCGTATTGAGAAACATGTCGAGCACCGGCAGACCGACCGATACGGCCGTTCCGCCGATGAGGCCACGCAGTACCGAGCGACGGGTCAGACGTGATTTCATCGAACTACTCCGCAAGTGTTTGCGAGGGGGTCGCCGTGCTGGCAACCGTGGCGGTGGGCGATGCCTGCTTCGGCATCACGACTTTGAAGAACTCAGGGCTGGCGGCGACGCTCGTGACGAGAGCCGGGAAGCGGTAACCGTTGGCGGCAAAGGCCTGCGTTTGCGCGGCCAGGTAGGGCCTGTCGCGGCCCACGGTCTTCTGGCCGACGCCGTACTGATAGACGTTGCGGACCAGGCACGCAGGCACGCGCGGCTCGTTGCGCAGATAGTTGCCCAACCCCTGCGCGCCTTCGAATTTGATGTCCTTGAGTTCGGCAGACACATCGATGGGCATGCCGTTCTCCATCGTGCGCAACTGCCCGAGACCGTCGAAATGTTCGAGCGCGAGACCGATCGGATCGGTGCGGCGATGACATCCCGAACACCCTTCGTTCTCCATGTGGTCGAGCAGGCGACCGCGCACCGTTCCCTGATTGCTGTCCTGCACCTGGGAGAAGTCGACGTTCGCGGGTGGCTGCGGCGTCGCCTGGCACATGAAGATTTCCAGGACCTTGATGCCGCGGCGCGTGGGCGATGACGTGCCTGGGTGCGCGTTGAGCGAAAGAAAGCCGATGTCGGTCAGGATGCCCGAGCGTTCCGAGGACTGCGGAAACGTGTAGGTCGTCCACTCGTCCTTCGAGGCAAAGGGCACGTTGTAGACCGAGGCCAGCGGCCGGCTGATGAATGTCTCGTTCGACGTGAACAGGTCGCGGTAGTCACCTTTCTCGTGGACCAGCAGATCCATCGTGCGCAGCAGCATCTGCTCGCGGGCGTTTTCGGCGATGGATTGATTGAACTTGGGATAGATCGCCGGATCCTTGACCAGGTTGCCGAAGCCATCGAGCTGGAACATGTCGGCGAAGAACGCACGCGCGCCATCTTCGAACTTCGGCGAAGCGATCATGCGTTCGATCTGCCTTTCGAGTTCGTCCTGCGAATGCAGCGCACCGTTGCGTGCTGCCGCGAGCAGTTCCGCGTCCGGAGCCGAATCCCAGATCAGGAACGAAAGGCGCGTCGCCCGGGTCCAGGCGTCGAGCCGATACTGTCCGGCGCTTGCCGGATCGGGCTCCGCCCTCTCCACGCGAAACAGGAAATCCGGCGCCACCAGCAGGCTGGTCAGCGCAAGCCTGAGGCCCGCGTAGAAGTCACCGGCCTGCTCTGCCCCGATCGCTGCCGACTTCAATCGAGGCTTGATCTCGGATGCAGTCAGCGGGCGCCGGAACAGCAGTTCGCCGTACTTCTCGACGAAGTGACGCGTGCAGGCATCATCGGCCGCAGCAGGATCCCGAGGCGTGCAACCGACGAGCGTCTCGCGGCGCTTCTCATCGTTCAAGACCTGACCGGCAATGTTGCTGCCCAGTGCGAAGTACTGTTCGAACCCGGACGACGTCAGCGAAAGCTCCGCACTGCCCAGGGCGAGCAGTCCGTCCTCGCGCCGCTCCGGCTCGAAGCGGGCTTCGATCTTGATGTCCGGACCCAGGACGTCCCGGATGGTGTGCCGGTACTGCGATTCGGTAATGCGCCGCAAGGCCACCTTGACGCCGGCTGGCTCGCCGGAAGCCTTGACGACAGGAGCGGCCCCCAGGCTGGCCGCAGACACGAACGCCGCAGAAATGAGCGCACCGAGAATGATTGCACTACTAACGAATGCACTGGGCGCCGCGGTCATCTTGAACAATTTCAACAATTTCGTCCCCCTCACGCCCGTGGCCCTGACGGCCAGGCAAGACGGGGCAACCGTAGTACATTACTGGAGAGATCGTCAATTGATGACACGACGCAGAATGCATTCTTGACGTTACTTAGGATTCTGCATCCCTCGCGTGCGCTGCAGCGCCACATTGGGGCCGTTGCGCACGCAACAGTCAGTCTTCCTCCGCGCGGAACTTGTCGTGGCATCCCTTGCAGGTTTTCCCCATCTCCCGCCACTGGACCCGGATCGCAGCGACATCGCCGCCCTGGGCGGCACGCGTCAGGTTCCGGGCCGCCTGACTCAAGGCCGCCTGGGCTGCCTTGAAGTCTTCGGGATGCTGCCAGATCTCAGGCTTTGCCAGAGTTTCGATATCGGACTCCGGCCCGGTGCCCGGCGGAAACCACAGGGCCTGGTGCCTCGTGAGGTCTTCGATCTGCTGCGCGTTGGACCTGATCGTGGCGAGCACCGGTGCTGAAGCTTTCAGTTCATCGCTGATGCCCTTGAAGGCGGCGCCGATGTCGCGCAGGGCGGATTGTCGACCCTGGATGATGGGCTCCGGATCGAAGTCCTCTTCCGCAAGACCAAAACCGGCCCAGACAAGCAGGGCCAATCCAGCAGGAACGCTCAACGATTTCATCATCTGGCTTTTTCTCCGCGGCACGATCAGGCGCGCCTGGTCCAGGAAACACAATGTCCGGTCGCGCTGACCGTGCCGCGCAGCACTTCGCAGTGTCCGCAACTGCCAGCCGCGTCGGCCTTGAAGAACGAACAGCCTGCGCATACCTGTGCGGCATCGCTGGCTGCATCGGTGTAGTCCAGCGATTCGCGCATGTCGCGCACACTGTCGGGCAGGTCGTCCGGATCCACGCAGGCACCCAGCGCCTTCTCGGCCAGCAACACCGTCACCGGCAATTGCACGCTCAATGCAAGGAAGCTGCGGCGGTCAATGACTGACATGAATCCCCCGATATTTTATGGTCGCGACCGGTCGCACTAGATAATCACTAATGGTGTGACAGTCAACAGAGTGCCTCTCTACATTTGTCAGCGACCGGTGTTCAATCGCCCACGCTGCAGTATTGAAGCGCGAACGCGGGACACGCTATAAGTCCTCATGCCTCCCAGGAAAAACACAGGAACCCAGGACCTGACGATGCCGAGGGGCAGGCGCCTGGCGCCGGAGCTGCGCCGATCGCAGATCCTGCAGGCTGCCGCCCGCATGGTGGTCGAACAAGGCTATCTGCCCTTGCCGATCGAACAGCTGGCGAGAGCCGCCGGAACGAGCAAGGCACTCGTCTACACCTATTTCCCGACCCAGTACGCGCTCTTCAATGCCCTGCTCGATCGGGAGTTGCAGAGCCTCGCGCTCGCCGGTTTCGACACCGCCTCGCGCATCGGGGATCTCGACCAGGCCGCGCTGCTGTGCGCCATGATGTACTACGAGCACGTGGCACGAAGCGGACAGCTCCTGCGCATCCTGATGACCGACCGGTATATGGACGGGCACATCGAACCGCACCTGCAGGAAGCCGTCGATTCGGCGACACAGCGATTGCTGGAGCTTGCCGCGCATGCACTGCCGCTGAGCGAACCCGAGATCGCCGCCTCGATCGAAATGATTGCGGCGATTCCCGAGGAAGCGGGTCGCCTGGTGTTCGATGGTGAACTGGATCCGACGACTGCGCGTCAGATCTGCAACGGACTGATTGCCAGCAGTCTCAAGGCGTTGCGCGCCCCCGAACAGGTGGCGATCCCCGACTGACGAGATCCCGCGAGCCCTGCAGCATCAGCGTGAGGCAGAGGCGTTCGGCGGCTTCTTCGGAAATCCTTCCGTCTGCGATCACCTTGCCCGCCCGCAGACACAGGGTCGTCAGCACGACTGTCGTCCCCAGCGCCAGCGGCCTGGGGATGCCGTAGAGATCCATCAGATCCCGGGTGTGCAACTGCACCTCGCTGTGCCGCTTCTCCCGATTCTCGGCCCGCAGCAGCGCCCGCACGTCAGGACTGCTCAGCAATGTCTGCAGCAGCCGGCCGCGCTGTTCGATGTGTCGGAGATACGCGCGCGTGATGCGGGTGATGTGTTCGTAGTGATCGGCGGACCGGCTGGACTCGGCCTCGCGCGCCTCGCGGATGCGCGCGAACTCGCGACGCGCCAGTTCGCCGAACAGTTCTTCCCGGCTGCGAAAGTAGTTGTAGGACTGTGTCTCGCTGATACCGGCGATGGAGGCGATGCGCTTCATGGTTGCAGCGTGCAACCCCTGCTGCGTGATGAGGTCTTCCGCCACCTTCAGCAACTGGTCGCGCCTCGCCAGCGGATCGAGGCGGGTGCGCGAACGGCGCGACGACACGCGGTTCGGCGAGAACACGATGTCATTCGACGTTTTTTCCGGCGCTGCCGGCAATGGCTCGCGGGGGGGCTTCTGACCGGCGGCGACCTTGACCCAGTAGCCGCGTGTCGGATAGGGCACGAGCATCCGGTTGCAGATCTTCGCCAGCGCGCTGCCGCTCAGGCCCACGTCTTTCGCCACCGCGCTCAGGGGCTTGTTCCATACCCGGCGATAGAGTTCCTTCCGGGTAAGCGCGATCGACGTTCTTAATGTCATTTAATAGGGCAGGACCTGACTATCCGCAGGCCCGGGACGCTAACCGCGGCCACTGCAAGGTGTCAACTTGCAGCGGCCCGGTGCCCCTGCGCCGGAGCGACCGGTACGGGGTCGCGGTACGCCCAATGGCCGGACCGGGCCGGCTAGGCGCGGCGCGACAACCACTCGTGTTTCTGTTCCACCCGGATGGAACCGGCAATGTTGCCGAGCAGTCCGGCAACGACGTCGATGACATCGTCGACGGCAATGACTCCTTTCAACGCGCCGTTCGCATCCACGACCGGCGCACGCCGTATGCCGGCGATCTGCATTCCCTGAATCAGCTCACCCAGATCGTCGCTGCCGGCCGCCACCACCGGCTGTCGTGTCATCACGTCGCCGACCGTGACCATGTGCGGATCCACTTCCCGCGCGGTCACCTGCAGCACGATGTCGCGGTCCGTCAGAACCCCGACGGGTTTGCGCAATGCATCACCCTCGCGATGCACGACGAGGAAGCCCACATGCCGCTCGCGCATCAGCCGTGCAGCGTCCACGACGTCGGCGCTGCTGGCGATGGCGACTACCCCATGTTTGCAGTACTGGTCGACTTTCATGGCTGATCTCCTCCTCCGCGGCACGAGTCGGTGTGCAGTGTTCAACAGAACTGCACGCGGCGCCATTCGGAAAAAAGACTATGCCTGGAGTCGGTCCCAGAACCGCTGCGCCTCACCCTTGCGTCCGCGATCCATGAGATAGCCGTAGCCGATTTCGCCTGCTTCCTCCGCCAGAGCAGGATCCTGCTGCGCGGCGTGAGTGAGATTCTGCAGCCCGTGCTCATTGCCGTGACTGAGCAACAGCCGGCCCAGCAACAGATGCGCCTTGCCGGACTTTTCGCCGCGGCCGACGAGCAACTGCAGCGTTTCGATGGCATCGAGTTCCTGGCCGACATCGAGCAGCAGCGTGGATTTCTCCCACAGATCTTCGACTTTCAGATTCGTCGCGGGCGTGTTCTCGTACTGCGCGATCTTCCAGCGCATCTCACGGATGGCTTCGTGGCGTTTCTGCCATAACGGCAGATATTCCTCGCTCCATTCCCGATCGCACCATTGCAACAGCGGCGTCATGTCATCGCCGAACAACGCCAGGGCCGATTTCTCCGGCACCTGCGTCGGCAATTCCGGGGTGACATCCAGTGCTGCAAGGCGCTCCCCCAGCCCCGGATGGGTGTCGTTGAGCGATGCGTAGGTCCGCAGGCTTTCGTCCAGCCAGTCCTGCCGCGACCATTCCTTCTGCGCCATCGCGAAGGCGCGAGGCAGTACCGAGTACGGGGGATAGCGCGGCTCGGGATACTTCTCCACCTGGTCGAACAGCCGCTTCCAGAACACTTCGGCGAGAAAACGCCCCATCAGGTCGATCTTGATCAGGGCGCGGGCCAGCACGCGCGCATTGGTGGCACGCGCGGCGGCACGATCCGCTGCGTATTCATGGTTGCGCGCGAGCACGAAGGTGTAGGCATCGAAGTACGGTGTGTACCAGGCATAGAAAGAGGCGAGCGCCTGCTCGAAGAGGCCATCCGGCTGCGCAAGCTTCTTGCGCAGTTCATCCCATGTGACGCGCTGGCGATAGATCCACGCGCTGAACTTGCCGTGCGCGCCGCCGAAATGACCGATTTCATGCGCCAGCACCGTCTTGAACTCGGCGATGCTCAGCGCGGCCAGCAGCGGTACGCCCAGTTGCAGATGGTTGCTGTAGTTGCCGAAGACACCCCAGTGCGGAATCTGGCAGATGCTGGCGTTGAAGTCGCGGTTCAGCGTGACCGAATCGATGCGAATGGTCTGCGTCCCGCCTTTGCGCCGGATCGCCATCTTCTGCACGATCTCATCGATGGCGGCGAACAGCGCGGGCGCCTCCTCGCGCGACAACCTGCGTCCTTCAGGGGCTGCGATGCGCACCCACAAGGCACGGACGATCGCGACCAGGGAAACGGCGGCGCCGAGCAACGCCAGCACCGTCATGATTCGAGGGCGGCCGCCGGCAAGCAGCGGTGTAACGAGGAACCAGCAGGTGACGAGGATCGCCAACGCAACGAGCGCAATCACGGCATAACCCAGCGCCGCGACCATGCCCACCTTGAATGCATAGGCGCGCGGATTGTCATCCGACTCGCGTTCCAGCCGACCGATGAGGACGGAAAAATCAGACGTATTCATGCGCCCTTCCGCATTGGCGAAGGCGGCAGATTACGTCGCACGCACCGGCCGGAAGTTTGAACCAGTTCTCACTTCCCCCTCCAGGGATCGCCTGGGCCTCACACGACACGGTGGCCGGAATGGCGAGCTGTCGCTGTCCGCGAATGGCCGACAGACAGCCCGCACTTGCACCGTCGCATCCGCAGCCGCATCTTCCCTGTCCTCCCCACTGGAAGCGTGAAGCCATGACCGCCCTCAGGATCGATTTCGTGTCCGATGTCTCCTGCCCCTGGTGCGTCGTCGGACTCAAGTCGCTCGAACAGGCGCTCGACCGCATCGGCGACGCAGTGACTGCCGACATTCACTTCCAGCCGTTCGAACTCAATCCGCAGATGCCGCCGGAAGGCGAAAGCATCGCCGAGCACATCGCACGCAAGTATGGCTCCACGCCGGAGCAGCTCGCCCGCAATCAGGAAGGACTCCGCACCCGCGGCAGGGAACTCGGCTTCACTTTCGAGATCGGCAAGCGCGATCGCATCTACAACACCTTCGATGCACATCGGCTGCTGCACTGGGCCGAACTCGAGGGGCGCCAGCATGCACTGAAGAACGCGCTGTTCACAGCGTACTTCACCGAGGGCCGAAATCCGGGCGATCGCGAAGTCCTCGTCGACCTGGCCGGTCGGGTGGGCCTCGATCCGCTGCGCGCCCGCGAAGTGCTCGACTCAGGACGCTATGCGGCGGAAGTGCGCGAGCGCGAGAAGTTCTACACCCGGCAGGGTATCCATGCGGTGCCGTCCGTCATCGTCAACAACAAGTACCTGATCCAGGGTGGCCAGCCCGTGGAGGCATTCGAGCAGGCGCTGCGGCAGATTGCGGCGGAGTCCCCCTCACCCGCGCTGCGCGCGACCTCTGCCTTCGGGAGAGGTGAAGAAGGCTAGCGTTTCCCGCCCCCTTCGCGCGGCGTGATCTCCTCGATCGGCGCCCCGTACAGCATCTCGATGCCTTCCATGTCGGGAAGGCTGTGCGCAATGCCCTTGTGGCAGTCGATACAGGTGTAGTCCTTGCCCGCGAGCGCGGTCGAATGCACGTGCACGGCCCGATCGCTCTGTCGCGTCCAGTCCATGAACCTGTAGTTGTGGCAGTTGCGGCATTCCAGCGAATCGTTGGCCTTGAGCCGCGCCCACTCGTGCTTTGCCAGTTCCAGCCGATATTCCAGGAACTTCTCGCGAGTGTTGATGGTGCCGAAGATCTTGCCCCACACTTCCTTCGACGCCTGCATCTTGCGCGCGATCTTGTCGGTCCAGTCGTGCGGCACGTGGCAGTCGGGACAGGTGGCGCGTACGCCTGACCGGTTGCTGTAGTGGATGGTGTGCTTGAGCTCGGCAAAGACGTTGTCGCGCATCTCGTGGCAGCTGGTGCAGAACTCCTCGGTGTTGGTCGCTTCGAGTGCCGTATTGAATCCGCCCCAGAACAGTACGCCGCCGACGAAGCCGCCAAGAGTCAGGAACCCGAGGCTGAAATAGCGGCTCGGCGACCGGACGACCTGCCACCAGCCTTGCAGCATTTCCCGGAGGCGCTTCATTGCTGCTGCTTTTCCGGCGCTGCCGTCTTCGAGGCCGCCGCCCGCTCGCGCGCGATGATGTCCTCCACATCCATGAAGGTATTGCCGACCGGTGCAGTGACTTCCGCCTGCGGCACGTGACACTGCGTGCAGAAGTAGCGGCGCGGCGATATCTCCGCGAGGAAGTCGTACTCGCGATCCATGTAGTGCGTCGCGCTGACCATGGGCGCACCGAATTCATTGTTGCGGACGCGCGCATGACAGTACATGCACATGTTCACGTTGCGGGTGATCTCGTACTTGTCGATGGCGTGCGGAATGGTCGGCGGCTGGCTGGTGTAGGCGCGGCCGCGCTTCACATCCTTGTCTTCGATCGGCCAGATCTTCGGCGCATGAGGCTCCTCCTTGAGCGGCGCCGTGCCGCGCAGACCGTTCACGAGTTCTTCCGCTGGCAGCGACACGGCCATCAGGCTGACGATCGCAACGCCGATTCCGGCAATGAGCCACTGTCTGCCGCGCATCACACGGCTCCCAGCGGCACGATCCTGACCGCGCACTTCTTGAAATCCGTCTGCTTCGAGATCGGATCCGTCGCATCCAGCGTCACCTTGTTGATGAGCTGCGAGGCGTCGAACCATGGCACGAACACGACGCCGCGCGGCGGCTTGTTCCTGCCGCGCGTTTCCACGCGCGAACGAATCTCGCCGCGCCTCGACACGACCCGCACTTCGACCCCACGACGGATGTTCATGGCCTCGGCGTCGTCCGGATGCATGAACACCAGTGCATTCGGAACAGCGCGATACAGCTCCGGCACGCGACCGGTCATCGAGCCCGAATGCCAGTGTTCCAGCACACGGCCCGTCACCAGCCAGTAGTTGAATTCCGTGTCGGGCGACTCGGCCGGGGGCTCGTACGGAAACGCGAAAATATTCGCGCGGCCGTCCTTGTTGCCGTAGAAATCGAAACCGCTGCCCTTCTTCGCGTAAGGGTCCGAGCCTTCATGGAAGCGCCAGAGCGTTTCCTTGCCGTCGACCACCGGCCAGCGCAATCCCGTCACCTGGTGATATGTGTCAAATGGCGCGAGATCATGCCCGTGGCCGCGGCCGAACGCTGCGTATTCCTCGAACAGACCCTTCTGCACGTAGAAGCCGAAGTCCTTCGATTCCTGGTTGCCGTATTCGCCGTTCAGCTCACCGACCGGGAAACGGTTCACCTGTCCGTTGGCGAACAGCACGTCGTACAGGGTCTTGTCGCGATACGCGGGGTTGGCATTCAGCAGTTCCGCGGGCCATACCTCGTCGGTCCTGAAGCGCTTCGAGAACTCCATCAGTTGCCACAGATCGGAACGCGCATCGCCCGGCGCGTCGACGAGCTGATGCCAGAACTGCGTGCGACGCTCGGCATTGCCGTAGGCGCCCTCCTTTTCAACCCACATCGCGGCCGGAAGAATCAGATCGGCTGCCTGTGCAGTGACCGTCGGATAGACCTCTGACACCACGACGAAGTTGTCGGGATTGCGATAGCCGGGCAGCCCCTCCTCGTTCATGTTGGCCGCGGCCTGCATGTTGTTGTTCACCTGCACCCAGTAGGCGTTCAGCTTGCCGTCCCTGAGCATCCGGTTCTGCTCGACGGCGTGATAGCCGGGCTTCGGATTGATCGTACCGGCCGGCAGCTTCCACAACTCCTCGGTCTTCTTGCGATGCTCGGGATTCGTGACGGCCATGTCCGCCGGCAACCGGTGCGCGAACGTCCCGACCTCGCGGGCCGTGCCGCAGGCCGACGGCTGTCCTGTCAGCGAGAACGGACTGTTGCCGGGCGTCGAGATCTTCCCGGTGAGCAGGTGCAGGTTGTAGATCATGTGGTTCGCCCAGACGCCGCGAACGTGCTGGTTGAAACCCATGGTC
>CAZBKC010000037.1:0-7611 GCA_964492345.1 uncultured Steroidobacter sp.
CTCGTTAAGTAAGTGACCATCAGACCAGAGTCGTTCGACTGCGGTGATGCTTGAAGAATGGGGGACGAATGGTCGAGACCAAGTCTGCGGCGGTGGAATGGCGAAACTACTGGTTCCTGCCTGCTGCCGCGGCATTGGGCTATGCGACGTCCGTTCTCCACGTCTATGCGCTCGGCCCTTTCATCGCCGCCCTGCAGGACGAGTTCGGCTGGTCGCGCGCCCAGGCCGCGGGGGGATTGACCGTCGCGGCGCTGATCAGCGCCGTGGGCTGCATTCCCGTCGGGATGATGGTGGACAGGATCGGACCGCGCCGTGTCGGGCTGATCGGCATTCCCGCGATGTGTGCGTCCTTCGCGCTGCTGGGCACTGCCAGCGGCGGGTTCTGGAACTGGCTCGCGCTGTGGGTGGTCATCGCCGTGGGAACGTTCTGTGTCCAGGCCACGGTCTGGACGAGCGCCGTCGCCAGCCGCTTCGAAGCCTCGCGCGGACTCGCCTTCGCCTTCACGTTGTCCGGCGCATCAGTGGCGACTGCGCTGTATCCGGTGTTCGCCACCTGGCTGATCGGTGGCTATGGATGGCGTGCCGCGTTCGTGGCGATGGGCGGCATCTGGTGCGCCCTGGTGTTCCCGCTGGTGTTCCTCTTCTTTCGGGGTGCGAGGGATGGTGCACGCAAAAGGGTGGAGGCGCAGTCGCCGCCGGCTGCACTGACCGGCGTGAGCTTTGCCGAAGGGCTGCGTTCGGCGGCGTTGTACAAACTGCTGATGGCCGCGGGGCTCTTCGCCTTCACGATCATCGGCGTCGTCGTGCATTTCGTTCCGATCCTCACCGACAGCGGTGCGACGCCGCTGTCGGCGGCTGGCATCGCATCGTTGATCGGCGTCTTTTCGATCATCGGCCGGCTCGGCACGGGCATGTTGCTGGACCGGTTTCCCGGGCATGTCGTCGGTGCCTGCGCCTTCCTGATTCCGATCGCTGGCTGCGTGCTGCTGTTGACCAGCGGTGCGAATCCGGCGAGTCAGGCAGCCGCTGCTGCGATTTTCGGACTGACGGTCGGTTCGGAAGTCGATGTCATCGCCTACCTTGCGGCGAAGCATTTCGGCCTGAAGAGTTTTGGCGCGCTGTACGGCGTATTGCAGGTGGCGCTGGCGGTCGGTACTGCGTTCGGTCCGCTCGCTGCCGGTGCGGTGTTCGATCGTTACGGCGGTTACACGCACTTCCTGACCGCCACGATCGTCCTGATGGCCGCCAGCACGGTGGCAGTGTTCACGCTGGGGCCGTCGCGGCTGGAGAAGCGTGAGTCGAGGATCTTGAGCACATCAGGCGCCGATTAATTGTGCGTCCCTTCCCCCGCTTGCGGGGAAAGGACAGGAAGGGGCAGCGTGCGACAGCACGCGCTTTCTGGCGTTGCCCCACCCCAACCCTCCCTCGCAAAGGAGGAGAGGGGCAGAGACACGAGAGAGAACATGGCTGAATTACGATTCGACAATCGAGTTGCAGTGATCACCGGCGCCGGCAGGGGACTGGGAAAAGCCTATGCGCTGCTGCTGGCGTCGAAGGGCGCCAGGGTCGTCGTGAACGACCCGGGTGGCAGCCTCAAGGGCGACGGTGTCGATGCGGGTCCCGCGCAGGAAGTGGTGAATGAAATCAAGGCGGCGGGGGGCGAAGCGGTCGCATGCACTGAATCCGTGGCGACGCCCGAAGGCGGCAAGGCCATCGTTCAATCGGCGATCGACCACTACGGTCGCGTCGACATCCTCATCCACAACGCCGGCAACGTTCGTTACGGCTCGCTGAAGGAGCTTTCGTACGAGGATTTCGAATCGGTACTGAGCGTTCATCTGCGCGGCGCATTCCACGTCGTACGCGAAGCATTTCCGCTCATGTGCAAGGCGGGCTACGGCCGGATCGTCCTGACCTCATCGATCGGCGGCCTGTACGGCAATCAGCGCGTCACCAACTACGGCATGTCCAAGGCGGCCATGATCGGTCTGTGCAATGTCGCCGCGCTCGAAGGCGCCGCCGAAGGCGTGAAGTGCAACATCATCGTGCCTGGCGCGGTGACACGCATGGCAGAAGGCATCGATATCTCGCAGTACCCGCCGATGGGACCGGAACTGGTGGCGCCCGTCGTGGGCTGGCTGTCGCACGAGTCCTGCTCGATCACCGGCGAAATGCTCGTGTCGATTGCCGGGCGCATTGCCCGGGCGTTCATCGGAGAAACGGCAGGCGTGTACCAGCCGTTGTGGACGGTCGAACAGGTGGGCGAACGCATCGATGCGATTCGCGATACGAAAGAGCCGTGGATTCTTCCGGTCGTGCCGTCGGGGCACGTCGACCACATTCGTCGCAGCTTCGCGATGGCGATGGCGAGCCAGGCGAGAAGCAAGTGAGTTGGTCTCGGGCGCACGGCTCGGTGACGGTCAAAGTCAAGAATGCTCGGTTCCGTTGCAGTACTAGTAGTTCACTTCGATAACAGCAGTAACAGGTAATGCGCGCACAAGCGGCAGTACACCGTAATCACAGGGGGATGTTTATGAGCTTCAGTCCGGGTCGCGCCTCGCTCTATTCCGTGATGGCGATGGGGGCCGCATTCGCGCCCGTCCTCTCCGCCCAGGAAACGACGCTCGAAGAAGTCACCGTCACGGCTCAACGACGCGAGGAGGCCTCGCGCGACGTGCCGATTACCGTGACGACACTCAGCAGCGAGCAACTGATGACGGCGAACGTCAACACGCTTTCAGACACGGCGAAGCTCACACCCGGATTGCGCTTCGACACCCAGGGCGCTGCGATGCAGCCGACGATCCGCGGCGTGGGTACCGCAATCACGACTTCCGGCGGCGGCCCGAACGTCGGCATCTATGTCGATGGTTTCTTCCAATCGAATGCGTACGTAGCTGACTTCGACCTGCTGCGGGTCAAGAACGTCCAGGTACTCAAAGGTCCTCAGGGCACGCTGTTCGGCCGCAATACGACCGGCGGCGCCATTCTGGTGACGACGGACGATCCGGGCGTCGATCCCGGCGCCGAGGCCAGGATCACCTACGGTCGGTTCAACTCGCTGACGGCGCAGGCCTACGCCACCACCGGCCTCGCCGATGACAAGGTTGCCTTCGATATCGAAGGTCTGTATCGCAGCGGCGACGGCCACTTCACGGACGTGGTCACCGGCAACGACAAGGTCGGCGAGTACGAAAGCTGGTCGGTGCGTCTGGGACTCAAGATGCAGATCACGGATTCGGTGTCTGCGTTGCTGCGCTACACGCGCATCGACAAGAGCGATCCGACGACCGTGATGACCAATGCCTTCGTGGACGACGGCGATGCCGGCTTCCTGGAGCAGGTGTCCCCGGTGGGCCGCTCGATCTACGGAGTAGAGAGCTCCGAAGGTCTGCCGCTCGTCTATTTCTATGCTCCATTGGTCGGGCCTGTGCCCACGAAGGCGGGCGACATCGCGCTCAATCAGCCCTTGAGCTTCGAGAGCAAGTCCGATGTGCTGCAGGCGACGATCGAAGCCGATCTCGGTTTCGCGACGCTCACGTCCTACACGCAGTATCGCGAAGACGACTCGCCCAGCTACGGAGATCTCGATTCGTCGATCGTGCCGATCTTCAACATCCTGATCGATCCGGAGGACAAGAGCTTCTCGCAGGAATTCCTGCTGAACTCCACCGGCGACTCGGCCCTGCAATGGACTGCGGGCCTGAACTACTACCAGATCGAGGATACGTGGACGATCGGTGCCTCGTTTGGCGGTGCGCCGTTCATTCCCTATGGCGGCTCGAACACCAACACGAAGTCGTATGCGGCCTTCATCGACGGCACCTATGCGATCAACGACCAGTGGTTCCTGACGGTCGGCGGTCGGTACAGTGACGATCGCGTCGAGGACGGGACCTTCACGACGAACCCGTTCACGTTCTTCTATACCGGTCCCAACGGCGAAATGATTCCATTCAACGGCGCTCCGGGAACGGTCATCCCCGTGGATACGCTGAAGAACAGCGACTTCACGCCGCGCGTCGTGCTGCGCTACAAGCCCACCGACGATTCGAGCCTGTATGCGTCGTACACGCAGGGCTACAAGGCGGGCATCCTCAACGTCGGTGGCCTGTCGCAGCAGCCGGTGAAGCCCGAAGACATCGATGCCTTCGAGGTCGGTTACAAGTTCGACAATCGCACAGTGGCCGTCGATCTCGCCGCGTTCTACTACGACTACAAGAATCTGCAGGTTTCGAGCTACCAGTTCGGTGCCGCGCAGATCCGCAACGCCGCGTCTTCGGAGATCTACGGTGCCGAGGCGCAACTGCGTTACCAGATGACGAGTGCGTTCAACGTCAACGTCGGCGCCGCGTACACGCATGCGCGCTACAAGTCGTTCGAGAACGCGCCGTTCTACAGCTACTGCGATCCGAATCCGGCGGTGCCGCCGACGAGCCCGCTCTGGTGCACGCCGCAGGCGCTCGGCGGAATGGGTCCCGGCGGGCTCGTGCAGGCCCTGGCGGATGCCTCTGGCGGCGAAATGCAGCGCGCGCCGGAACTCACTGGCAACCTGGGCGCCAGTTATGAGATCAACACCGGCGCCGGTGACTTCGCGCTCTCCGGCAACCTCTACTACACATCCGACTTCTATTTCGATCCGGCACAGCAGTTCAAGCAGGACGCGTACGCGTTGCTTTCGCTGCGCGCGCAGTGGACGGCTCCGGGCGGTCGCTTCAATGTGGCCGTCTTCGGCGACAACGTGACGGATGAGGACTACCGCACGCAGGTGCTCTTCAACACGCTGGGCATCGGCACGGTCTGGGGTCCGCCGGCGATGTACGGTGTGTCGGCGGGTGTGAAGTTCTAGCAAGAAAGAAGCGGTTGGCGGTTAGCCAGCGCCCTTTCATGCCTTGCGGGTCGCGCGAAGTGCGATGGAAAACTAGCCAGGATGCCCCCCCTCTCCCAGCGGGAGAGGGGACCGATTGCCGTCTGACACGGAAGCGATTGGAGCCTGGTGGCTTCCCTGGTCTTCAAAACCAGCGGCCCGCGAACAGCGGGCGGTGGGTTCGATTCCCATCCGCTTCCGCCATTTCATCAGCAGGGAGAGTGGCCGCGAAAGACCGCAAAAAAGAAGGGATGAAGATATTGGAGCAGATCAATCCCTTTGAGTCTTTTATGGTCTTTCGCGGCCTCTGCCTCCTTATCTCATCCGCTCCTTCCAATTCTTCGGTAACTGAACTTTCTTCGCCACCGGGAAGCCCAGGTGTCCGTTGTGCGTGAACGCATAGGCGTTCGTGCGTAACGGATCGCCGGAGACCAGCACGATGAAGTCGTCCGGGTGGACGACGATCGGCACCTTGCGATTGGGATCGTCGGATTCGTAGAACGCTTTCGGCAGGCGGCCGAGGTTGACCTGCCGCTGCAGCGAGCCGATGCGGAAGTCGACCCACTTGTCCATCATCGTTTCCACGCGCCAGGCCTCCGTGCGTGCATGGTCGAAGAGATATTGCCTGACGTCCTTTTTCTTCCAGCCCGCCTTCGCAATAGTCTGCGCAAGGATGGGGCTGAGAATCAGGATGGGACGCAGCGTGCCGATACCGAGACCGCCGACCGTGAACGCCATTTCCCAGCCGGTCTGCTTGGCCACGCCATCGGCGAGGTAGGGCATCATCGCTTCCGGCGTGCTGCCCGTGACCGACGGCAGCACACCGCCACCGGTCAAGCGAGTGATGGTGACCGTGTTCTCGCCGGCTTCGAAGCCCATGCTGACGCTGTGCGGTTCCCAGCCGATCTTCGCAATGGCATCTTCGTTCTCCGCGAGCACGACACGGAATGTGTTGCCGTACGTGCCCTTGTCCGTCTTGTGCAGCAGAAAACCGGCAATGTTGCGTAGCGCGAGTCGCCAGAAACGTCCGACAGACGTGTTGGCCTGGAAGCCGTCGCGCATCACGCCCTGTTCGTAGTTGAACTTGAGTTCCTTGATGATCGGGCCGTTGAGGATGATCAGCGTCTCCGCGCCGGGCGTGTTGCCGCTGTGTTCGACGCCATAGACGGGATCCGCCATCGCTTCGCCCAGCGCGACGAGCACTGGCATGTACTCCGGCCGGCAGCCGGCCATCACGCCATTCACCGCGATCGTCCAGATCGTCACGGCGCGACTCTCCGGCAGCACGATGCCGAGCGATTCATCCGGCTTGCGATCGGTGTAGCTGAGGAACTCCTCTATCTTTTCCAGCGTCGGCGGAACGATCGGCAGGCCACCGCTCCAGTCACGCTCATTGAAGTATTCGTTGACCTCTTCGAACGTGCCGCGGAAGACGATGTCCCGCGCCGCTGGTTCGGGCGGCAATTCGGTCTCGGCCGGTTGCGTCAGCAGGTTCCCGATCACCTGTTCCGTGGTGACATCGAAGACGTTCTGGCGGATTTCGTCGACGCTCTGCGCTCCGGGATGGCCAACGATCGTGGCCACCGGAAGATTGGGCATGCCAAGACCCACCGACGTCGCAGCGGCCTGGCCGAGGAAGCCCTCGCAGACCAGGGAAGAAGTCGGAAACCCGGCTCGTTCGCACGCTTCACTGGCCCGCAACACGGCGGGCGTGCAAGAGCCTCAGCACGCCATGCAGCTGATCGCTGCGTCGACTCCCAGTTCCTTGAAGCGCTGCGGCAGCGAGGCCAGCAGTTCCTTCTCGTTGACGGCGTGGGTCGAGCCGAACTCGCGCCAGCTCACCCACTTCACGTCAGGATATTTTTCGCGCAGCTTCCCTTCGAGCGCCTTGAACACTTCGTCGCCGGCGAAGAGATAGTCCCACAGCTGCGCGACGGTTTTGCCGTTCAGCGTGTCGAGCCGCTTTGCCAGCGGACGCTGCTTCAGCCGGCGTTCGCCGCACGGCCAGACGACCTCGTAGGTCGTTCCTTCGGCTTTGGTCACCATCGTGTATTCCTTCGAGTTGCTCATTGTCTCAACCATAGGCGAGCGTCGACCCGCAACACAAGCGCCGCGGAGAGAAGCAGCCGGATTTCACACGGAGATCACGGAGTACACGGAGGTTCGGAGCGCGAAAAAGCAGCTTTCATTTCTCCGTGATCTCCGTGCCCTCCGTGTGAAACTCTGTATTCCGGCTTTCCTACTGCAGGTTCTCGCGGAAGAAAGCTGTGATTGCGGCATACGCATCACGCGATTCCGGCAATTGCGGTGAGTAGAAATAACAATGCCCCATGGCTTCGCCGACGATCAGCGTGGAGCGCCTGCCCGCCTTCAGCAGCTGCGAATTGGTGTAGATGGCAGGACTCATGTCCATGGCACGCGTGCCGGTGATGATGAGGGTCGGCGGAAATTTCTGCAGCACGTCGGGATGCAGCGCCGGGGAAATGACCGGATCGGACATGTCTGCCTTGGCGAAGTAGCCGCGTGTCATGTCCATCGCAGGCTCGCCTGGCTTTCCTGGCGGCGGAAAGGTCCCGTCGATGTAACCGGCGACGTAGGCCGAATCGCCCGCACCGAAGCGAATGGCGCCGGCACCGAAGATGCCCACCGCCGCTGCCTGCGGCAGTCCGTGCGACGGCAACCACGCGGCAGTTTGAGCGGTGAGCGCGCCGAAGGCAGTAAATGTACCCGGCAGCCGAGCGCAT
>CAZBKC010000037.1:7621-14896 GCA_964492345.1 uncultured Steroidobacter sp.
CCGCAACGTCCTCGACGCTTGCGGGATGGGCGGCTTCAGGTGCCATGCGGTAGTTCACCGACACGACCTTGTAGTTTCCCACCGCGGCAATCGGCGCCGATTCGATCAGCGAACAGGACTCCCAGCAGGTCGTGAAGGCGCCGCCGTGAAGATTGATCAGCACTCTCGCCGGATCGGGACTCTTGCCCTTCGGTGTGACGACCCGCGTCGGAATGCCGGCGATCTTCGATTCGGCGACATCGACCGGATACGCTTTCAGCACCTGCGCGACCTGCGGCGCCAGCATGGCTTCCAGTGCCTTTCGTGATTTCGCAATGTCCGGCTCCATGGTCGGCAGGTCGATGGGCATCTTCGCGCGCAGCTTCATGAACGCCTGGGCTTCCGGGCTGCTGAACTCCGAGGGTGGCAGCTCGAAGGCGGGTACGTGCACGACACCGTTCTCGTCGAACTTCGGCCGGACGGGCTTCGCCGTGCCGTCAGCGCCATTCGCCGATGCGACGTATGCGAGACACAGTGCTGCGATGGGCATGTTCCTGTAAGTCATCGTCATCCCCTTGGCTTTCGAGTTGGAACTCTGATCACGAAGCCGGTACACAAAGGGGCACAAAGGAGCACAAAGTAAGAAACCGTCCGAGCAATTCCACTTTTGTGCTCCTTTGTGTACGGGCTTTTTTTTTCCTTCCTAAAACAAGCGCGCGACAGCCTCAGCGGCGCCCACACCCTCGGCCATCGCCTCGACGATGTTGCCACCGTAATTCCCGCGGGCGGCGCCGACGGCGAAGATCCGCGCGTCGGCGGTCGCATAGCCCGCATTGGTTTCGATGTGTCCTGTCGCGGCGCGCAGCGAAGCGGGTACGAATTCGGTGTTGGGTGCGACGCCGATGTAGGCGAACAGACCCATGCAGTCGATGTCGGAGGTCTTGCCGTCCTTGACGTTGCGTACCCGCACACCGGACACGCCGTCGTCGCCCAGGATCTCGCTCACTTCGCTGTTCCACACGAAGGTGACGTTCTCGAGGGCTGCGAGCTTCTCCACGTAGTCGCGCTTTGCTTTCAACGGGCTGCGGCACACCATGATCACGCGACGGCTGGTCCTGGCCAGCACGAGTGCTTCCTGTGCGGCGCTGTCGCCGCCACCCACGACGACGACGTCCTGATTGCGATAGAAACCGCCGTCGCAGGTCGCGCAGTGCGACAGTCCGCGGCCGACGAAATCTTCCTCGCGCGGCACGCCGAGCTTTCGCAGCGAGGCGCCGGAAGCAACGATGACTGCGTCAGGATGGTAGGTCTGTTTGTCTTCGTCCGTCAGAACCAGGCGTTCGCCGACCTCGATGGATGCGACGCTCGATTCGACGATGTGCACCGAGATCCTGCGTGCATCTTCGAGCAGATGGATGGCCAGATCCTGGCCGGAGAACTTTCCTGGAAGAGGCAGGCCGTCGACTTCGTTGGTCGTGGCCACTTGCCCGCCGTACATGCCGCTGCCTTCGAACAGCGTGACCAGCCGCCCCAGGCGAGCCGCATGCCGCGCCGCCGCCAGACCGGCGAGACCGCCGCCGATGACGGCGACTTCACAGGGATTCTTGAGCGGTCTCATGTTCCGGCTGACCTCGGAGGAAGAATCTCCACGGGGAACACAGGGATCACGGGGTGAAGCCAGAAAAGCATTTCCCGCCCAGTGAGTGCCGTGGAGATCTTCGGCTGGGAATATGCCATGGAGTCTAAAGCGGCGGGCTCATCGCAATGAATGACATTGCGCGACGCAAAGCCGGTCCGCCGAGAACACCGGGCGGTTTCTGCGGGTTGACAGTTGTCCGTTGACGGTTGACGGTCGGAAAGGAAGGCATTTTTCTGGCCGTCAACCGCCAACTGTCAACCGTCAACTCGTTAAGTAAGTGCCATTGTCCTTAGCCGGCCTCGGATGTCAGGCTGAAGCCTGACCCACAGGAAGAACCCTCGAAGTCAGGGCCATTGGTCTAAATCCGGACGCGACGGTCGCCGATGCGACGCGTGAAGCGGATCGTGTCGAGATGATCGAGCAGGGGCATGCAGAACTTTCGGGAGATGCCGAGTGCTGCCGCGATTTCCGTGACGAGCAGCCCCGGCGGCTGTTCCAGCAGCGGCGCGAGGCGGCGTTGCGCTTCGACGATGGCGTCGCGATGGAAGAGCATTTCACGACCCTTGGCCCGATCGACGGCGCGAACGACCACACCCTCGCGCAGCAACCGGTCGACCGCGCGTTTGGCGGCAGCGCTGCTGATGATGTCGCCCGGATTGGGCGGCGTCAGGCCGCTGCGTTGCAGGAGACCGGCAATCTGTGCCGCGAGTTCGCTGGCGTCGCGTGCCCGGGCGAGATCTTCGTCGGGCTTTGGAATAAAGAACCGCTTGCCGCGTTCGCAGATGATGCCGCGAGCCACCAGGCGACCCAGGGCTTCGTTGAGTACAGCGACACCCGTTCCCGGCAGCGCGGCCAGCAACCGGTCGTGAGAAAGGCCGGTGGCCTGCGCCGTGAGCAAGGACGCAATACGGGTGAGCAAAGCATCCAGCTCCGCTGCGCCCACCACCAGTCCGGCGGCCGTGACGACGAGGGGCAGTGGCGCGAGCAGATGGATCACGCGCGATGGTGTCAGTGCGCAGAGTTGCGAGAGCTGTTTGACCGTCGTGCCCTTGAGTCCGGCGCGCCGCACTTCTGCAGCCATCATCTCCGTCGGCAGCAGCGTGCTCAGTTCCTGCAGCCGCTGCAGGATTTCCGGTGCGTGACGCCGCTGGCGGCGTGCTTCGGACTCCAGAATCCTGCCGCCTGCCACCGTCTGCGGAGGTGAGGGCAGACGCAGGATCACATGCTCGCCGGTCGGAATGGCGACAGGTTCGGCGCAGTGCAACTGGGCGAAGCCCCGTTCGCCTGCGTCGAGCACATCGCGATCGAGCAGGCGCAGTCGCACATCAAGCTCGTGGGTTCCGAGCAGGGCGCGCAGCCTCATGCCGTTCCTCAGCGAGGCACCGCCTGCGACGACTGCGCGGATCGCCATCGTCAGCCAGCTCGATGGCACGAGAGCATCCGGCGCAGCGAGAACCATGCCGCGATTCAGCTCTCCGGTTTCGACATCGCGCAGATTCAGCGCCACGCGCTGGCCGGGCGCAGCGCTGGCCACAGGTACGCCGCTGACCTGGATTCCGCGGATGCGGATTTTCCGGCGCAGCGGCAACAGTTCGAGCACGTCGGTGGCGCAGATCGCAGAACCGCGCAATGTTCCCGTCACCACCGGGCCATGTCCGGTCATGGCGAATGCGCGATCGATGGGCAGGAAGGCAAGTCCATCGACGGCATGCGGGATCTGCTTCGTGCTCAAAGTCAGCAACGCTTGTCGCAGCTCGTCGAAGCCCGATGCAGCTACGACCGAGGTCATCACCGGCGGCAGCGCGTCGATGTCAGCTTTCGCGAGCAACTGCATCGCTTCCTCTGCGACGACAGCGGCCTGCTCATGTATGACCAGATCCGATTTGCTGATCGCAACGATCGCGCGACGCACCCCCAGCAGTGCCGCGATGTCGACGTGCTCCACGGTTTGCGGCTTGATGCCTTCGTTCGCGGCGACCACCAGCAGCACGGCATCGATTCCCGTGGCGCCCGAGACCATCGTTCGCACGAAACGCTCATGGCCCGGCATGTCGATGAAATCGACGGTCGTGTCCGGCCCGAGTTGCAGATGGGCAAAACCGAGCGCAATGGAGATGCCGCGCTCCTTCTCTTCGGGAAGTCTGTCGGTGTCCTGACCCGTGAGCGCGCGGACCAGTGCTGTCTTGCCGTGATCGACATGGCCGATCACACCCAGCACCAGGCGTGTCACGTCAGCACCGTCCTCAGCGCTTGGGCCAGTTCGGGCAACTCCTCGTCCGAGACGGTGAGCATGTCGAACAGCAGCCGGCCTTCCTTGATGCGGCCGACGACGGGTGGATGCCCGGTTCGAAGCCGACTCGCCGCTTCCTCGACACTCATCGACAGTTCCAGTCCGAGCGCCCAACTCGCAATCCGTTCTTCCGGCAGGGATCCGCCACCGGCGAATGCGTCGGTTCGTTCGAGAGCGCCGCACGACAGCAGCTGTTGCAGGCGCTCGGCCCGCCGTCGCAGCACGGACTCTGATTGATTCAGCATGCGATGCACGGGCACGGCCTCGGGCCTGTCCCGGTACAGCATCAACGTCGCTTCCAGCGCAGCGAGCGACATCTTGTCCAGGCGCACGGCGCGCAGCAGCGGATGGTGTCGCAGCGGGTCGACAGCGGACTTCTTTCCGAGGATCAGCCCGGCCTGCGGGCCGCCCAGTAGCTTGTCGCCGCTGCAGGTCACCAGGTCGACACCGGATGACAGTGCCTCGCCCAGCGAGGGTTCCGTCGTTCCCGGCGCCTTCTTCAGCAAACCGCTGCCGAGATCCGCGACGACGAGCAGGCCATGCTCGTGCGCCAGCGTCGACAGTTCCTCCATGCCTGCTTCTGCAGTGAAGCCGATCGTACGGAAATTGCTCTGGTGCACCTTGAGCAGGACACGCGTGTCGGGACCGATGGCGTCGCGATAGTCCTGCAGGCGTGTCTTGTTGGTGGAGCCCACTTCGACCAGTCGTGCGCCGCCCTGTCGAATCACGTCCGGGACACGAAAGCCGCCGCCGATTTCCACCAGTTCGCCGCGCGAGACGATGACTTCTCCGCCGCGACTCAGTGCGCTCAGCGCCAATAGTATTGCCGCGGCGCCATTGTTGACGGCCAGCACCGCTTCCGCGCCGGTCAACTGCTGCAGCAACGGTTCGAGCGATTGCGTGCGCGACCCGCGGCGGCCGGTGGCCAGATCGAACTCCAGATTGCAGTAACCCGCTGCGACATCGGCAACGGCCGCGACAGCTTCAGGCGCAAGCGGTGCACGGCCGAGATTCGTGTGCAGGACGATGCCCGTGGCATTGATCGTGCGCCGCAGTCCCGCACGCCGCCTGGCCGCGAGCCTTTCGCCCGAATGCGCGAGGATGGTTTGCGCATCGGGCACTGCGTGCAGCGTGCCGGCACTGACCCGGGCACGCAGACCGTCCAGCGTTTCGCGAATGGCGCCGGTGACTGCGGTGCGACCGAATTCCGCACACAGCGAATCGGCCGCGGACGTTTCCAGCAGTCGCTGGACCTGCGGCAACAAGCGAAGCGGGTTGTGACTGTCTTGCACGGACCCTCTCAATGGATGACAGTGGCCTGAGCGCCGCGTCGCGCGACTTCGCGGCCAATTTCAAAGGCTTCATGGGTGCCGATGCAAGCCCGCTCGATGGGCCGGCATGGCGCTGCGACGCAATTCACTGCAGGGAAGGGGAACGATGGCTGAATTCGAAACACGGTTGACGGCGCTGGCTCACGGGGGTGGTTGTGGCTGCAAACTATCGCCTGCCGTCCTGCGCGAGTTGCTGTCGGGCATGCCGGCGGCACAGGCGTTTCCGGATCTGCTCGTCGGCATCGAGACCGGTGACGATGCCGCAGTCTATCGGCTCAACGACGAACAGGCAGTCGTTGCGACCACCGACTTTTTCATGCCGATCGTCGACGACCCGTTCGACTTCGGCCGCATCGCTGCGGCGAATGCGCTCTCCGATGTTTACGCAATGGGCGGGCGGCCGCTCCTGGCCCTGGCAATCCTCGGTATTCCCCTGGGCAGGGTCGCGCCGGAGACCGTGCGCGCCATTCTTGCCGGCGGCACAGCAATCTGCACGGAAGCCGGTATTCCTGTGGCAGGTGGCCATTCGATCGATTCTCCCGAACCCATCTACGGTCTTGCGGTGATCGGCCTGGTGAAGCCGGATCGCGTGCTGCGTAACAGCGGCGCCAGGGCCGGCGATGCGCTGATCCTCACGAAGCCGCTGGGTGTCGGTGTCATCAGCGCAGCGCTGAAGAGTCGCAAACTCGATGCGTCACTCGAACAGTCGCTTTACGCGAGCCTGGTTGAGTCGACCACGCGGCTGAATGCAGTCGGTTACGAACTGGCGTCGGTGCCGCAGGTCCATGCGATGACTGACACTACCGGGTTTGGGCTGCTGGGACACACTATGGAGATGTGCCGCGGCTCAGTACTGCAGGCGCGAATCCGTTTCGACGCATTGCCGCTGATTGATGGGGTTGCCGAACTCGCACAGGTGCCGTACCGAACGGGCGCGGCGACTCGCAACTGGGCGAGCTATGGACATGAGATCGCGCTCGCACCGGATACAGCGGACTGGCAGCGCGATGTGCTGTGCGATCCGCAGACCAGTGGGGGGCTGCTGATTGCCGTGGAGCCTCACGGTGCGTCGAACGTCCTGGAGAAACTGCGAACCGCCGGGTTTGACCGCGCGGCGGTGATCGGAGAAATGCTGAATGGACCGCCCGGGGTTGAAGTTGCGTAGCCGCAGTAGCGGTGATTCCCCTCTGGCCAGCCGCCAGCAGCCCAGCTAGTAAGAAAGAAGCGGTTGGCGGTTGGCGGTTAGTCAGAGGATGTTCCGCACCCTTTCATGCCTTGCGGGTCGCGCGAAGCGCGATGGAAAACTAGCTCATGCTGCATCGCAAGACATACGAGGCTCGCGTTGACGTCCCGTTTGCTTATAATCAACACTGTCGTTGACTAACAGATGAGCGGGGGATGTTTATCCATGAAGTGCGCACCGACGCAGACGCCGGTCCATGTCGATATTCCTTCGCTGCGCGAAAAGTATCGTGTGGAGCGAGAAAAGCGTCTCAGGAAGGATGGACAGACGCAGTATTTCCGGCCCACGGGTGAAGTCGCCGCCAACTACGCGGCCGACCCGCACAAGCCGGTCGAACCTCGCCAGCCGATTTCCGAAGACATCGACGTGGTCATCCTGGGCGCAGGGTGGGGGGGCATCCTGGCTGCCTACCATCTGACGCAGGCCGGCGTGACGAACTTCCGCAACGTCGACACCGCCGGCGATTTCGGCGGCGTGTGGTACTGGAACCGCTATCCCGGCATCCAGTGCGACAACGAGTCGTACTGCTACCTGCCGCTGCTCGAGGAAATGAACTTCCTGCCCTCGAAGAAATTCGCCGACGGCGCGGAGATCTACGAATACGCGAAGTCCATAGCGTCGAAGTTCGGCTTCGCCGACAAGGCGCTGTTCCATACGCACATCAATGCGCTGCGCTGGGACGAGAAGCTGAATCGCTGGCATGTCCGCACCAATCGCGGCGACGACATCCGCGCGCGCTTCGTCATCATGGCCTGCGGCGTGCTGAACATGCCGAAGCTGCCGAGCATCGAAG
>CAZBKC010000038.1:0-14560 GCA_964492345.1 uncultured Steroidobacter sp.
CCGAGCGTCTCGATGCTCTGGGTCAAGAGCAGCGTGCGCGATCCCATCCGCGCCGCGGCGAGCGCAGCCTCGGTGCCGGCATGGCCGCCGCCGATGACGATGACGTCGAAGTGGTCGGGAAAACGCATGGCAGCGAAAGTGACAGGGTGACGCAGTGACGAGGTGACGGGCCAGACAACGGCCGGGGATTCTAGGCCGAAACGCGGGTTGGTGGGCACTGGGCTCCGGGCTGCTGGCCAGAATCAGGCGTTGTCCGAAATTCTCTAACCTCACCGGGGGCGGAGCAAGGCTCAGGCCTACCTGTACCGCTATGATTCCGTTGTACTAAACCGAACGCTCTATCGCCGCTTGGGGACACAGATGCAGCAGAAGCGGCGGGGCCTTCTACCTGCCCACTGCAGCGGCAGGACGAGAATGCGACCGGAACCAGTCAAGCCACCACCATGACCACTACCCTGAAGAACGTTCTTACTGAGCCCGTATTGCGGCGAATGGCTGGCGCGCGTTCGTTCGAGCGCGGTCTGTGGTACTTCAATGGCAGGCACGTCAGATCTGTGGTCAGTCAGGAAAACGGAATTGCAGGCAAGGTCGAAGGCACTCACGTCTACAAGGTGCGGCTGTCGGTCGACAGGGGCAGTCTCGACTATTCCTGCACCTGCCCCATGGGCAAAGACGGAGAGTGCTGCAAGCACTGCGTAGCCCTGGGACTTGCGTGGCTGAACCAGGAGAATCCGGCCGACGCGGCATCGATCACCTCTGGAAAGAGGAGCAACAGGAAACCTGCGGTGACCATGCGCGACGTGCGTGCGTATCTCGCTGCACAGAAAACAGACGTGCTGGTGGATCTGCTGATGCGGCACGCGGAGCAGGACGAGAATCTGCAGCGACGGCTGTTGATGATGGCAGCGAAGAAGGCTGCGAACGGGCTTGATGTCGCGACGTACAGGCAAGCGATCGAGGACGCGATTGTCCCCGACGACTTCGTCTCGTATGACGAGATGTACGACTACACGCGCAAGGTGGATGAAGTCATCGATTCGATCGAGAACCTGCTGAAGGAAGGGCACGCGGTGGCCGTCATTGATCTCACCGAGCACGCGCTTCGCAGCGCGGAGAAGGCCATGGAATCCGTCGACGATTCCGATGGCACCGGAGGGATACTGGAACGGCTGCAGAACTTGCACCATGCGGCCTGCAAGCAGGCGAAGCCCGACCCCGCAGAGCTGGCGACGCGACTGTTCGAATGGGAGCTACGTGGACAGTGGGATACGTTCAGCGGTGCGGTGGACGCATACGCCGACGTCCTCGGCAAGAAGGGTCTCGAGGTTTATCGTCAGCTCGCCGAACAACGTTGGGAGCAGGTTCGCCCCGTCCGATCCGGTGATCGCGATCCTGCAGCCTATGGCGAACGGTTTCGGATCACTCAAATAGTGGAAGCGCTCGCGCGAAGCACCGGCGACGTGGAGGCGGTCGTTTCGATCAAGCAGCGCGATCTCTCCTCCAGTTGGGCCTATCTTCAGATCGCCGAGGTCTACCGGAAGGCGAAGAAGCATGGGCTTGCGCTGGAGTGGGCGGAACGCGGGGTAAAGGCATTTCCGCAGCATCGGGATGCCAGGCTCAGAGGGTTTCTTACCGACGAATATCATCGTCGCAAGCGGCACGACGAAGCGATGGCGCTCGTCTGGGACGATTTCGAGGCGCAGCCTCGGTTGGAGGAATACAAGAACCTGAAGAGCCATGCGGACAAGACCAAACGGTGGTCTTTCTGGCGAGGAAAAGCGCTCGACGTCGTCCGTGCCCAGATCGATCGCGCGAAACGCAACGCGCGCGACCGGCGTTGGGCGGTCGCCGACCATTCAGTTCTCGTGGAAATCTTCCTGTGGGAAAAGGATTTCGAATCCGCGTGGCGCGAAGCGCAAGTCGGCGGCTGTTACGACAGCCTGTGGCGCACGCTCGCCGCATGGCGAGAAAAGGACCATCCACTGGATGCCACCCCAATCTACTGGAAGGACGTCGAGAGCGCCCTGCAGCGTATGGGCAATGAGTCGTACCGTGAGGCCGTACGTTTGTTGCGCAAGATCCGCGCGCTCATGCAGCGGGTTGGGCAGGAGGACAAATTCACGCGCGAGCTGACGGCGCTGCGTGCCGCTCACAAGGCAAAGAGAAACTTCCTGAAGCTGCTCGATCATGCGAAATGGGAGTGAGAGTACGCAGCTTCCGACAGATTGCAGATCGGCCGTCCCGAATTTTTCCAAGTAGGCACTGATTAAGTCGTCATCCCCGCGCAGGCGGGGACCCATCTTCCTGATTCAGATGGATTCCCGCCTGCGCGGGAATGACGGATGAGGACTTGATCAGCGTTTACCTAACCAACCCCTCCGCCATCCGTCATACACCTGACAACCCTGACCTGGCATGCCCGCCCGCGATCTCCCGGAATTCCGGCGAAACGCGGGCGTCGTCCGCCACGGCCTGCCAGAACGCTTTCGCTGCCGGCAATGCCGCACGCCACTGATCGGCCGTGGCCGATGTCGGCGACGGCAAGGTGAAGCGGCGGGCGGGGACTTCGTTGCCGACCGGCGCATAGAACATGGGCAGCATGTCGTAGGCCGGCGCGAGGGCGAAACGCAGGTCGCCTTCGTACAGGAAAGAAGCGTTGCCCAGATGCATGTCGGTGTTGGCGATCAATGTGCCGAAGGCGTTCAACCAGCGCAGGCTGCGTGCATCGTCCGCGTCGATCAGTCGGGCGCGCAGCAACGAGGCTGCCGACTGCGCCCAGCCCAGCCGCTCGCCGACGAACTCGTCATCGAGCGCACCCAGCGAGACGATTCCCAGCCGCCCGCGCAGGCCGATGCGATCGAATCGCTCGACTTCCAGAAATGCGCGGTCGTCGTAAACAGAGTAAGCCGACATCGCGGCACCGATGCCGTGGGCACGCAGAATGGTGCCGGCGATTTCTTCGGCGACCAGCAGATCCGCCCAGCGCCGGCCGCTGGCGGTCGCGAGCAAGGGCGTGAACTTCACCAGCACGTGCCGTGCCTCTGCCGCGGATTCGCCGGTAATTGCCGTGAATTTCGGCTGCTCGCCGGCGGCGGACCAACCTGCGATGCGACCTTCGATCGCATCGCGAACCAGTTGGGGATAGCGGGAGCGACGATCGTCCGCTGCGATCCATTCCCGGTCAGCGAATAGAATAGATACTCCTACCGTACCCGCTTCAGCAGCGCCACCGCCATCGCCACCAGCAATACGACGCCGACGATCAGGACACCCCACAGGACGATGAGCCGGGCCGGGGTCTGTTTGGGCAGCGGTTTCAAGGCCGTGTCGCCGCCGAGGGTCCGGCTCGTTCCGACGATGGCCGTGCCGATGAGCTGGTCGAGCTCTTCGCTGCGAACGTCGGACAGCAGGCGGTCGCAGGACGCGGCAGGTGCCGTGTCCGCGCGGCGGCTGCCGAAAGCCAGCACGTACGGTCCCTCGCCCTGCGCCAGAAATCGCAGGCGCGCGGGGCGATAGCCGAGTTCGAGTCCCGTGCCGGGATTCAGGGCCTGCGAGGAGCCGGTGTCGGTGACCTGCCAGTAGCGATCGCGGCCACCGTCGATCCCGGCCGGCGGGCTCACGCGCCGCTCGCCGTCCTTCAGGATCAGGTACGACTCGCCGGACCAGCGTTCGCGCCATTGCGCCTGTTCGTCCGGCCGACTCTGGATCCTCACGCGGACCGACGTGTTGGGAACCGGTAGCGCCAGCCTCGCATACGCGATGGGCGCGAGTCGCGCCGCGTCGAAGCGCAGATGCGCGGCATCGACCGGGCCCTGCGGATTGGCAGTGAACCAGACCGGCTCGATCTCGGCGGCGCGCGCCACGCGCTCCGCGGTCACCTGCGCGATCTGCAGCGGCGGTCCGCCATCCGTACGCACGACGCGCAGGAAGGTGTAGCGCTGCTCGACGAGCGGCACGCTCTTGCGCTGCAGCTGCTGTCCCTCACGCATGACGCGCAGCAGTGTGCTGGTACTCACCACCGTCCGCCATCGATCGAGATCGTCGCTGGCTTCGATGCGTACGCTGGCCTGCGAGGCGCCATCCGGGCTGACCCAGTCGAACTCGATCGAACGCAGCGCGTCGTCGACACCGCGCGCATCGATGACATGCGCCCATGTCCGCGTGCGCGGCAGATCGGCCGCTGCCGGCTCGCCTTCCTGGATGCGAACCTGCGTACCGCTGGCCGTTGCCACTTCGACGTGTGTGGTACCAGTGGTCGTCGCAGGCATGCCTGCCTGCAGATCGAACACCGGCAGCGATTCGCTGCTCACGACGGGTTCGGCAGCGACGGGTGATGCGCAGAACGCGTGCGGCACGGCGACACCGTCAGCGTTGAAAACGCGCACGTCGCCGAGATCCGCGCGCGTCACACCCTGATACACCTCGTCGGGCAGCAAGATCTCCACGAGGGGCCGCGACTCGTAGCTGTTGATGTCGATACCACGCACATAGTCGTCAGTGCGCGGCGCCGCGATGGCAATCATCGGGACGAAAAAAGCGGCCAGGGCGATATGAATGGCTTTCATCTTGTTTGTACCTGGGGGCGAAGTGACGGGTGACGAGGACGTGAGCGTTGCTCCTCCTGCCTTCGTCACCGCGTCACTCCGTCACCTCGTCACTTTTCCTGGGTGGCAATGGCGCGAGATAGCCCGTCACCAGCAACAGCGCACCCACCGTCAGGAACGAGGCGATGCGCGCGATCGTACCGATGCTCGACAGATCGATGATGAACAGCTTCGCCACCACGACGATCATCAGTGCCGCTCCCACGAGCCACACATGACGCCATCGCTGTCGTGCCGCCACGGTCATCGCCATGAAACCGAGCAGTCCCCAGAAGATCGACAGCGACGCCTGCACCAGTGTCGAGTTCGCAATACCACGGAACGTCAGCGGCGCACCGAAATTGTGATGCAGCGAGCGGATCAGCGCCGAGTTCAGCCAGAGAAACGTCAGCGCCGCCGCGACGATCCATGAACCTCGTTCATCGCTCCACAGCGCCGACTGTTGCTCAGCATCGAGCGAAGTCCACCACAGTCCCAACGCCGCCAGGCACAGCGCCACGCTGACATCGAGCGGATTCAGCAGCGGCAGATAGGGCAGCCAGCCCGGATCGCCGGCATTGGTGAGATTGCTGAACACGATCCACAGGCTCGTGACGACCGCGAGCGGCACGGCGGCGAGCACGCGATACGTCTGCGCGAACTGCGCCATCGGCCACACCGGCATCAGGCGCCGACGACCGACCAGGGCCAGCAGCAGCGCCGGCACCAGTCCCCACGGCAGATGCGGCCACACGCCGCTGGCGTGGAACTCGATGTGCCAGCTGCTCTCCCAGGCAATCACCAGCGCCAGCAACCAGTACGCACCGGCGTGCAGCGCCGGAATGCTGAGCCCGTCTGCATCGAGCCGCTGTCTGTCCTGCAGATACAGCAGGCCGTAGTGAACGGCGAACAATGCGATCCATCCCGATTCGCCCCACCGAGCGAATGGATGCGACGTGTCCAGCGCGATCAGCAGGCCTGCCAGCGCCGCGAGCGCCGGCACATGCAATGCGAGGGTCCGCGGCAAACGCCAGGCGGTCTTGATTCCGATCCACGCGAGCAGCAAGGCGGTGAGCGCAGCAAACCCGAGCATCGCGCCCATGGCTGCCATCGACAGATGGCGATCGATCTCATGCAGGCCCGCAAACGTCCACCACGCCAGTCCCCACAAGGCGAAACCGGTCTCCCAACCGGTTTCGTAAGTCGCCTGATGTTCGCGATTGCGATGCAGCCAGTAGCTGGTGAGGAAGCCTGACACGCCAAGCATCAGGGCCCCGAGATACAGGCTGTTGAGCAGCGGCTGCGCACCATGATGACCGGGCAGTCCGATGAGAAAGCCCACACCCGCCGCAACCTGCAGCAGTGCACCGAAGGCACGCGCCAGCTTGCGCTGCTGACGCATTCCCAGCCAGAACAGTCCCGCACCTTCGACCGCCCACATCGCTGCCGTCGTGCGCGTGTCGAAGGCCAGCGGAATGGCGAGACTCGCAAAGATCACGCCCAGCGCGGCGAAGGCTTCGACGAGCAAGCGGAACGACTCGCGCCGCGAACGCCACAGAATCCAGCCGAGCGCGAGATAGAACGCGCCCAGCGCGAACGCACTCCATGCGAGGGCGTATGCAAATTTCGACACGAGAGTCGCGTGCAGTGTGAATGCAACCACCGGCAATCCGAACACCAGCGAGCCCGAGACATAGCCCCTGAGATCGGGCGGCTGTCGGATGCAGTTGAGGATCGACACCCCGACGTACTGCAGGAAGAACAGGATCAGGAACGTATCGGCGCTGAACAGGTCGCGCGACTCGTATCCGGAGGCACGCCACAGACCGGTGACGATGAAAGTGAACAGGAAGCCGAGCACATTGAGCGCGCGCCAGGTCCGGAACCATGCCACCGTGAAGACACCGAAATTGAGGATCGCGTAGTACGTGAACAGCGCGATGTGATTGCCGCTGCCGGTGGAAACCATGATGGGTGCAAGAAAACCGCCGGCCGTGCCGATCACCGCCAGCGACAGCGAGTTCTGCGTCACGGCGATCACACCGGCCGCAATGGCGATCACGACGAGCAGGCCGAAGGCGAGCCCCAACGGCAGCAAGTCATACAAGCGGCTCGCGGCGAAGACCGTGAGATACAACCCCGCGATACCGCCGCCCTGCAGCAGTTGCGCATAGACCGGACGTTTGTCCTTGAGACGCCAGCCGACGGTCAGCAGCGCGAAGGCACCCAGCGCCAGCGCGATGAAACGCAGCTCGATCGGAAACAGGCTGTTCTCGGCCGCGTACTTGGCAAGGAACGCCGCGCCGAAGAACAGGATCACGATGCCGATGCGCGCCAGCGGATTGCCGCCCTTGAACCAGCGGATGAAATCGTCGATGCGGGCCTCGATCAGCGAAGGTGCAGGCGGCTTGCGAGGCGCCGGCACCGGCCGGGATGCGCTGGCCGCAGGTGACACCGTGGCCGATGCAGCGACTGTGGCTGCCTGTACCGGTGTCGCAACTCCCGCTCCATCCGATGTCTTGTCGAAGATGGGCGCACGCCGCGGCTCCGCGACCTCGGGCGCCCGCGCCTGCGTCGCTGGCGACGACGCCTGGGGCGGCTGTTGCCGCAACGAATCGATGAGCCGTCGCTGCATCTTGGTGATCGTGCGCAGGTGCAGCACCTGCGCCAGCAATACGCCAAGCATCGCCCCCACGACAAAGCCGGCCACATCCTCCTGAATGGCGGCAACGACGACAGCGAAAAGGATCGCCAGCGTCCATGTCATCCCTGTCGACGACGGTTCTTTGTCCGCCTGCATCGCATCACGCTCCTGCTGTTCTTATTAGGTCTTCAGGACGAGAGTTTCACACAGAGATCACAGAGTACACAGAGGCAAGAACAAGGACGGATCCTGTTCTGAAATCTCTGCGATCTCTGTGATCGCTGTGTGAAATCTTCTTCAAGCCGCCAGCGCCAGCTGCACGCGATTGCGTCCCGATCGCTTCGCCGCATACACGGCAGTGTCGGCGTGCGCGATGAGATGTTCACCCCACACGCCCAGCATGTCGCTCGTCGCGATGCCGATGCTGCAGGTGAGCTGGATCGGTTGGCCGAAGCCTTCGATGCGCAGGTCGGCAACACGCTTGCGGATGCGTTCGGCGAGGGGCTCCGCGGCCGACGCATCGGCGCTGCTGAGAATGACCACGAACTCCTCGCCGCCATAGCGGCCGATCACATCCGACTGACGCAGCTCTGCCTGGATGGGTTGAATGATGGCCTTCAGACACGCATCGCCGGCGAGATGACCGAAGGAATCGTTGATCAGCTTGAAGTGATCGAGATCGATGAAAAGCAGGGCAATCGGCAGCCCACGCACCTGCGCACGCAGACACGCTGCATCGAGACGTTCGACCAGCGAGCGTCGATTCAGCACGCCGGTCAGTGAATCAGTCTGGGCGCGACGCTCCGCTTCGTTCAGCGCGAGTCTCTGATCGCGCAGACGATCCGCCACGCCCAGCGCGATGAGCACGGCTGCGGCCACCATCGACAATGGCAGGCCGTAGAACAGCAACAGCTCGGCGCCCTCGGGAGCCGTCAGCAGCAGGCGCAGGGCCGTGGCAATGGTGAACGCTTCGAGCAGGCCCCACGCCAGCAGGAAAAATCCAGCGGCGCGATTGCTGCGTCGCCAGGCCATGAAGGCCGCCACCAGCGTGAACACGGCCGCACCGAGGAAGACCAGATTACCAACGACGGCAATCATCGGACCGAGCCCGACGAGTTGCAGCAGGTTGGCGAACGCCAGCACCACGAACACCAGCGCCAGCCAGCCGAAGGCGGCGTGAATCCGGGGCGAAAACTGTTTCAGGTCGGCGATCTCGCGGAGAAACAGGCAGGCGATCGCACCGCTGAAGGCGGCCGTGACGTTCCATGTGTAGGACGCGACCGGCACGAGGGATGACAACACCGGCCAGCCGAAGGCTTCGCCGGAAAGGAATGCCATGTACAGCGCCTGGAGCGAAAACAGCAAGGCGTAAAGCAGCAGCAACCTGTCTTGCAGTACGACCCAGATGAGAAACGCGGCCAGCGCCATCGCCATCAGCGCACCGAAAGTCAGTGCGATCATCCGTCCATGCTCGGCGCCGCGCGCCAGCGTCGCTCCCAGCGATCCGTTCGCGATCCTCAGCACCTCCTGGCCACGACCGCGCGGCTCGATACGTGCGTAGACCGGCTCCGCGAGCAAACCCGCTGGCACGATGAACACCTCCTCGATCGTGCTGCGCAAGCCCGGCAGGGCGGTCGCAGGCGACAGCGGCCGGTTCGCGCTGAACAGGTGCACCTGGAAGTGGCGTCCGTGCGTGACATTGATCGTTGCCAGCGAAGCGGCGCTGTCCGGCTGCGTCGGCTGGATTTTCAACCAGAACGTGCCGCCATCGCGCCGTGCCTGGCGCAGATCGAAGGGGACGAATTGCGGATCGCTGGTGCCATCGAGGACCGTTTCGTCGTCCGCAGGCGCAGCAAGCATCTGTACGGTCGGATCGATGTCAGTTGCCGCCTCGCCAGCAGCGCCCGACAGGCCGCCAACCAGGCAGAGCAACCATGCCGCGAACAGTCGTCGCACGATGGCCTCTGGCGCGATGCCGCGGGTCGCCCAACCCATTGCGAATCGCACAGTGAAACTAGCGTACTGGGCCGTTTCCCGGCAGCGCAATACGGTTCGGGTAGAACACGTCACATATTGCGAAACGCACCCGGATGTCAGTCGGCCGGGTACCCCACGCAGCGAAGCGGCTCACTCATACAAGTGCACGGTTTCGGCACCCGGTGCGATCTGCGTCGGTCCCGCATAGCGCAGGCCCAGTCTTTCCAGCAACCGGATGGAAGGCGTGTTGTGCGGCGACACGACCGCAACGATGCGCTGCAGTCCCAGTTGTGTGCGACCGAACTCCATCACCGCCACCGCGGCCTCGTATGCGTAGCCCCGGCCCCAGTACGCTGGCAGGTATGCGAAGCCGATGTCGGTTTCGCCGATGTAGTCGCGCCGGATCAGTCCGCAGGTGCCGATGACGATGCCGTCCTTCAGTTCGACCCGATAGTGACCGTGACCATGCTTCGCATAGCTCGTCATCGGCACTTCGACGATGAAGCGACGCGCATCCTCCACCGATCGGATGCCGCGATCGCCGATGTTGGCGATGAACGAGGGTTCATTGAACAGCCCGAGCAGGAAATCCGCATCGTCCGGGGTGAGCAGGCGCACGATGAGGCGCGCTGTCTCGACGACGATCCCGCCCGGAGCATCCGCAGTTTCGTGACTCAAGGGGTTTTCTCCGGCTGGCGCCTGAAGCTCAGCGTGAATCCCTCTGGTTCGCTTGTGGAAGCCGATGAAACCTGGGCTGGTTTGGAAAATATCTGACTAGGTGATAGCCGTAACGGCTACGCGAACTCTACCGATGGAATCGCCCTGATCCGTATACGACACGGGAACTTCGGCAACGAATCGGGTGTATTGTTGCGAGGCAAATGGGTGCCGTGCCCGTTACTTATGATAGAGCCGCAACCGACTTCCCCCGTTCCATTCGTTACAGGCTTCACTGCCAGGGACGTAGCCGCCGGACCCCTGACAGCACGAATTATCGCTGCTGACGGTCCGCAAACCATGCCCATCGATGGCGAACTCCCGCTGTCGCAAGACATTCGTGTCATCGAAGCGGGGACCATCCTGAGCCGCCGCTATCTCATCGAACGCGAGATCGGCAGCGGTGGCATGTCCACGGTCTTCAGCGCACTGGACCGACATCGCATGCAGGGGGACGCGGCAGCCGACGCGAAAGTCGCCGTGAAGGTGCTGAACCGCGTCTTCCGTAACGACAGGAATCGCATCGACCGGCTGACGCGCGAGTTCCGCTACATGCAGCGCCTGACTCATCGCGGCATCCTGCGGGTGTTCGATCTGGATTGCGATGACGACACGTGGTTCATCACCATGGAGTTGCTGCAGGGCCAGTCGCTCGTGCAGTACATGCATCGCCACGATCCCAACCGCCTGCCCACCGATGAAGCGCTGCGACTGCTGACGGAATGCACCGAGGCGCTCGTGTATGCGCACGATCATGGCGTGATCCACGGCGATCTGAAACCCGGCAATATTTTTGTCGATGAAATGGGAACGGCGCGGCTGCTGGATTTCGGTTCGGTCTCGGAGCGGGGCGAGACTGCCGATGCGGCACACGATCGTTTCCTGACGCCGGCCTACGCCAGTCCGCAGATGCTGGAACAGCAACCCGCGGACCCGCGCGACGATCTCTTCAGTCTCGGTTGCGTGGCCTTCGAATTGTTCACCGGCGCGCATCCGTTCAAATCGCTGTCATCTCTCGACGCACGCAAGGACGGCCTGCGCCCGATGTGGGTTCCCAGCATTCCTGCGCGGCATTTCGGCGTCCTCGCACGCATGCTGTCGTGGGAACGTGATACGCGTCCGGCCAATGGGCAGGAGTTTCTCGATTCCCTCACTGCGGTCAGGACGCGCGGCAAGGTGGTGTACTCGCGCGAACCCCGGCCACCGGGCGCCGCGAGCGAGACGCTCACCCCGCCGTCCGTACGCAAGAACGCCCTGTCCGGCGGCGAGCATGTCTTTATCGCCGCCACTGCGCGCAACGAACCCTCTCTCACGGCCACCCAGGTGCGTCGCACCTTTGCGCAGTTTCCCGGCAAGGTGCCGGACAACTGGGCAGGCCTGGGTGCGCCCGCGCCGGCGGCTGCCATGCAAGCAGCCGCCCGCATCGAACAGCCCGCAACGCTGGCCAGCCTGGCGGACGAACCTGACCGGGCGGAGTCGCGCCGGTGGCCCGAACGCAAGCCAGGAGCAGAGCACGGACCCGGTGCGGCACGGCGCGCAGTTCCCTGGCTCAGCCAGTTGCGCTGGAATGGCATACGAGGACTGAATCGCGTTCGGCACGACCCTCATGCGCCCTCGCGATCCGAAGTCGTCCCGCTTGCCGGCAAGGAGCCCGATGTTGTGCAGGTCCAGCCGGCAGGGTCACCCCGACCTGTTTCCGGCGAGCCACCAGTCCCGAAGCCCGCGCAACCTGACTGGATCCCGCAATTGCAGTGGCGAAATGAGATCGCCCTGCACTGGACCGATGTTCAGGCCGCGACCGCCGCAGTCGTCGTCCCCCAGGTGCAGATAGGCACGTTGCCGGTATCTGCATTGCCCACCGGCTCGCCCGGTGCACTCGCGCCCGCTGCCCGGGCCGGCGTCGAGCGGATAGAGGCCGGCGTGCGTCGCATCGACTGGCGCAAGACGTCTGCTGCGATCTCGCGCGTATCGATGCAGTCCCGGGCAAAACTGCATGCGTTGACGGAGCGGCATCGGCGGCACAGGCGCAGCGGTTCCCGTTCGTCTGCGCAATCGTCGCGGCAGCTGCAGCCATGGTCCGCCTGGCTCACCCGCGCTGCGCCACGCTGGCCAGACGCCGCCCCTGCCATGGCGATCGCGGGTATCGCTTTCATCGTGTGGGGACTGCTGCAGGTGTCGAATGCCTCCCGCCCCATCGCGACACCCCCGGCGGAGCGCGAGCATCAGGCGGCGTTGCGTCTGCAGGCACTCGCCGGATCACCCGTCGAAATCACGGCGCCAACGATGACGGACCTGCCGCTGCCGAGTATTCCAGTGGATGCACGTCCTCCTGCACCACCTGACGCACCGGGACTCATTTCCTTTCAGTCTGCGCACATTCGCGTCAGCGCCGGACAGCAGATGGCCGTCGTCCACCTGCTGCGCAACCGCTCGACCAGCGGTGCCGCGCCGTTCGCCTGGCGCATCACCCCAGGCACGGCACTGCCGGACATCGACTACGAGCAGCCCAGGATGCAGAGCGCCCGCTTCAATGACGGCCAGGACATCCGCAGTCTGTTCATTCCGATCAAGCCATCGCTCGACGGCGGTCGACCGGAGCGCAGCTTCACCATCAAGCTGATGAAGACTCCGGGTGGACCGGCCTTCGGTGCAATCACGGAAACCGAAGTGGTGATCGAAGGCTCCGGCTGATCGGATATCGTCGACTGGCTTATATGCAGTTTGCGCCAGGAGCATCGACTGGATGGAGTTCGACACGTCGTTCGATCCGGTCGTGACAGCAACGCTGCAATCCATCGACAGCATGATCTTCGGCTGCAAGTCGCATGTCCTGCTGCATCAGTTCTGGCCCGGCGCGGCCGAGATGCCGGGTGCGACGCCGGACCTGATCGAACAGGCCCGCCTGATGAATGCAATGCCGATCCGGAATGAGCGTGACGTGACCTAAGGTTCGCCCAACCAGGCACGGAATTCAGCGAGGCTGATCATGCCGTCGTGATTCGTGTCGATCTCATCGAAGCCGATGCGACATTCTTCCTGCGTCATCTCGGGATCCAGGTCCGCCATGAACTGCAGGAATTCGTTCAGCTTCAACTGATGATCGTGATCCCGGTCATTGAAGTCGAAATCGGCCCGCGACCGGATGCGCTCTTCGGCACCTGGCTTGATGTAGTCGAGGGTCGTGCGGTCTTTGTGGGTCATCGTGCTCGTCCCGCGAATCTCTATGCGTCGACCATAGCCCACTTGCGTCGTGCCGGCATACCGGTGGATGTCACGCTGTACGGGTAGTCGTCGGTGTGAACGGCTTTCACTGGCGTTTCCGGTCGACGGCATCGGCCCCAACGCCTGTCGGCGCGTCGCTACGGGGACATCTCCCACTCCATTCTGCCCGGTGAGCGTTCGACGACGACCTTGCCGGATGCGGCGAACAACTTGTACGTGAGATAGCACACGGTGCGGGGCTCACTCAGCACGGTCGGCGTGAACACCGCGACCACTTCCGACTTCGCATGGCGTGCCGAGTAAGTCAGCACGCCCGGCATGCCGGCCTTGCGCAGTTCGCGTCCGAGTGTCTGGCAGTACGAGTAGTCCTCCGGGTGCAGCAGATGCGGTTCCCTGCGGGTGCGCGCGCGCAGATCGACCAGCAGCGCATTGCAGTGGATCAGATGCACGCGGCGCTCCTGCACGATCGGCTTCTTGCTCTGCGCTGCTATTTCGGACGCCAGGGTGTTCCGGCGAAAGTGGTGCACGGTCTCGCGCACCGACGTCTCGACGGACGCCGCGCCATACCAGACGCCGTAGGTGCCGCTCGAATAGCGCGAATGACTGGGATGCTCGAACGGCCATCGGATGGCGGCGGCGATGGCATCGTAATTTGCAGCATCTTCGAACGGACGCTGAATGATGGCCGGTTCCTGGTAGGCCTGTTTGACGGCCATCTCGTGACGCACCAGCACATCGATATCGCGCGGATCATCGACCAGATCGGCGAACAGCTCGATGCTCTTGCGCAGGCTGACGATGTTGCGATGCCAGTCGGCCTGCGAATCGCGCGTGACCCGCAGCTCAGCGTCCTTGCCGGAAGCCATCTAGCTGCCGCGCATCCGGTCGAGCGTGCCGCGCACCATCAGCAACCCGGCGAAGCCGAAACGACGCGCCATCTCGACCGGCGTCGCGCCGTCGAAGCGGGCATTCGGCGAGGACATCCAGCCCGTCACGATTTCCGCATTCTTCGGGAACAGCAGCTTCAGTGCCTTGTGAATGCCGAGCAGGTGACCGACGCGCTCGAGCAGATCGCGGTTGGCTGCCAGTGCTTCGCCTTTCGCGTAACGCTGCAGCGCGATGCGATTGGTTTCGTTGAGGCCCAGGAGCATCAGCTGGTCGGCCGAGGGAAGCTGCCACAGCTCGAAAAGCCGGGTAACCGCACGGGCCAGGACGACTCGTTCATCCCGCGTCCGGGCGGTGGCAGGCAGATCTTTCAAGTGCGCATGCATGGTTGCCATACCTGTGTTATTTCACACACTTGTTAAGATAGATGACACAATCCGCCTTTTCAAGGCGCGGATGCGCGTGCTTTCGCACGCTCGCCCCCATCCTGTCCTTGTATGTTGGCAAGGACCTGAACGTGAGCGCGAAAAAG
>CAZBKC010000039.1:0-14520 GCA_964492345.1 uncultured Steroidobacter sp.
CCCCAGCGAGGGGAGAGGGCAGGGTGGGGGTCCGCGCCCGCGAGTTGCATCTGCACATCCTTCGGTACATCGATCAGTACCGGCCCCGGACGGCCGCTCTCCGCAATACGAAATGCTTCGGGAACGACGTGCCACAGTTCCGCAGCATTGCGGATGAAGAAACAGGCCTTGGTTATTGGCCGCACGAGATCGATCGTCGGCACCTCCTGAAAGGCGTCGGTGCCGATCAGGTGCTGCGGCACCTGGCCGGCGATACACACGAGCGGAATCGAATCGAGCTTCGCATCCGCAATCGCCGTGATGACGTTCGTCACACCCGGCCCCGAGGTCGCAAAGCAGACGCCGGCCTTGCCGGAGAGTCGCGCCATCCCCTGCGCGATGAATCCTGCCGCCTGTTCGTGTCGCGCGAGGATGTGCTGAATCCGGGTCGACGCGCCGAGCGCTTCGTACAGCGGCAGCAATGCGCCGCCGGGAATCCCCGCGACGATGCGGACGCCCTGCTGTTCGAGCAGGTGAATGATCAGTTCGGCACCGGTGAATGACATTGGGGAGTTTCCTGGGTTGGAACTCCCTGAAGACTTTGCCGGTACGGAGAAACGAAAACCCCCTGCCGGCTTGCGCCTGCAGGGGGTTGGGTGGATCGCGTGACTAATGGCCCCTACGGCGCAGCGGTGACTACACTAATGACTACTACGACTACGACATTGACGACGCGCACGACCGGGCCTGCGACGAGCGCATCGGCCAGGTTCGGGGTCGGCAGTGCAGTAGACAAATCAGTGGCTGCGTGAGGAAGACGGGCCGACTATAGCCAGCCGGCTCAGTGTCATGCAAGCAAGACCCATGCAGGTGTACATCTCCCGGCTCTTACTCCATCCGCGGGACTCCCAGGTCGACCCGTCAGCGGTCTCGGACAGCGAAGAGTTGCAGCTTTCCCCTCAATTCGTCCTGGGATCGGCCGATAACCCCATGGGTACCCGTCACCTCATCGCCATGCACTCCGATCCCCTGCATCAGACTCACGTACGCGCCGACCGCCTGTTGATCGGCATGATCTGGGTCCTGGCGGTCCTGTCGTTCGGCCTTGCGCCCTGGCACGGTACGTGGGGAGCCGCGCTGCTGGTCGCCATTCCGGCGGCCGTGATCCCCTCGTTCCTGGCGTATGCCTGGCCGGGATCGCTTGCAACCAGACTGACCGTTGCGGCCTCGCTGATGGTGTTCTGCGCACTTCACATTCACCAGTCGCTCGGCATGACCGAGCTGCACTTCGGCGTCTTTGTCCTGCTGGCCTTCCTGCTGTGCTACTGCGACTGGCGTCCGATCGTGATGGGCGCGGCGGTCGCGGCGGTTCATCACCTCTCGTTCAATTATCTGCAGCAGATGGGCTTCGGCCTCAACTGCTTCACGACGCCGGGGCTGGGCATCGTGGCCACGCATGCGCTCTACGTGATCGTTGAGACGGCCGTGCTGTCGTACCTCGCGATCGCGCTGCGCCGGGAAGCGCTGCAGGCCACGGAGCTGCTGAACATGCTGCAGGCAATGGGCGCCCAGACCGGCAAGGTAAATCTGTCCTTGCAGAGAGGTAGCAGCAGCGTCGCAGGTCGTGCCTTCAGCGAGATTGTCGGTCGGCTGCGCGAGGTCATCGATTCGATCCGCAGTGGCACGGATACCGTCGCCGAGGCCGCGAGCAGCATGTCCACCGGCAGTGACGAGTTGTCGTCGCGGACGCAGGTGCAGGCGTCTGCGTTGACGCAGACGACCGATGCGCTGGAGCAGCTCACGGGCATCGTCCGCAACAACGAGGATCAGGCACGACATGCCAATGGCCTGGTCGAATCGGCCGTCAGAGTCGCGGCCCGCGGCGGCGATGTCGTGTCGCAGGTCGTCGCGACGATGGGCGAGATCAATCGCTCCTCATCGAGGATCGCCGACATCATCGGGGTCATCGACGAGATTGCTTTTCAGACCAACCTGCTCGCATTGAATGCCGCCGTGGAAGCGGCGCGCGCCGGCGACCAGGGTCGTGGATTCGCCGTCGTGGCGTCGGAAGTGCGCAGCCTCGCGCAGCGCAGCGCCACAGCAGCCCGCGAGATCAAGACGCTGATCGAGACGTCGGTCCGCAATGTCAGTGTCGGCAGCACCCTGGTCGATCAGGCGGGCGCGACGATGACGGAAGTCGTGAACAGCGTGCAGCAGGTCACCGACATCGTGAAGGACTTCCACCGCTCGGCGCAGCAACAGACCAGCGGCATCGACCAGGTGAACCGGGCCGTGTCGCAGATAGAATCCATCACCCAGCAGAATGCGACGCTGGTCGAGTCGATGGCACGCTCGTCCGACCAGTTGCGCGAGCAGGGTGCCGAGCTGATCCGGGCCATCGCGGTATTCGAAGTCGAGCGACGCGAGACGCTGTCTCATGCCGCTGCGCGACCGGCTGCTCCAGTGGACACGCCGCTGGCCCGCGTCGCCTGAGCCCCCTTGGGTACGCCGCAAGCGCGGCCTGGTGCATCAGCTCATGTCGCAGGCCGGCGCCCGTTTCCTCGCGCTGTGTCGTGAGCGGTGGGGAGTGTGAACACGAGACGAAGAGGTTCACACAGAGATCACAGAGAACACAGAGAAAAGACGCTTCCGGAGTCCTGACCTCCGAAACTCTGTGCCCTCTGTGATCTCTGTGTGAAATGTCTTCAGTCTTACGCTTGAGCGTCGAGCGGATCGAAGATCACGAAGCGGTTGCGGCCGGTGGCCTTGGCCCGGTAGAGCGCCTTGTCGGCGCAGCGGTACATGGATTCGAAGCTGACGTCGGGTGGCGAGGCGACGCAGATGCCGATCGACACGCCGTAGGCGCCGGCAGTGTCTGCCGAGTCGGGTGCACCCACGCGAGCGAGGATGCGACGCGCGATTTCCGTCGCCGCATCCAGGTCGCAGCCGGCAGCGAATACCAGGAACTCATCGCCACCGAGCCGCGCACAGACGTCTGCATCGCGCACACTCGCCTGGATTGCGGTCGCGACGCGGACCAGAAAATCGTCGCCGGCGACGTGTCCATGGTTGTCGTTGATGCTTTTCAGTCCGTCGAGATCGACCACGATGGCTGCGTAGCTGGAGGCGCCGGAGGCGAGCGCGTGCTCGATGGACGTCATCGCGCCGCGGCGGTTGAGCAGCTGGGTCAGTTCATCGCGCATCGAAATCTGATACTGCTGATCCAGCCGGCGACGAACCTGCTGGTGGTAGCGCGCCGTGAGATAGCCGATCAGGACCGCGACCGCGAGCGCCACACACAGCGTGCCGATGTGGATCACGCGAAAGCGCGCTTCCCGGGCGAGGTGATACTGCAGATCGAAGTCGACACCGGCGAAGCCGCTGTAACGACCCTGGCTGTCGAAGATGGGGGCATGCCCGGAGAGGAAGTTGCCATACTCGTCGCGCAGGAACTTCGGATAGACATAGGTCTGTCCGGCTGCGATGCGCTGCAGCCAATCGGGATCGGGCTCCTTGTCGAGCGTCTCGAATGGCTCCATGTAGGCCGAGGCGCGCAGCGTGTGTTTCGTGACCAGCTGGTCGGAGGCCGCCGTGTCGACGATGAAGTACGTCCTGCCTTCACGCTCCATCATCGTATAGACGTAGAAGATGTCGGGATCGGCCGAGTGGAACTTCACCAGCGGTCGCACGGTGCGTGCATAGAGTTCTGGCGTGTAGTTCGCCGGTTCCAGCAATTGGCGATGCAGGTCGCCGTCCACGACGCTGGCAGCGAGTTGCGCGACCGCGCCGACATGCAAACGCAGTACCTCCAGGCGTGCATGCCGCGACAGCATCTGGGGGATGGCAACGATGCCGTACAGCACGGCCGCTGCAATGAGCGTGACCGCCCAGAAAGTACGCGGCGAAAACTGCCTCAGCTCGTTATTCATCGTTCATTGTCGGGTGCGGCGCAGCGGGTTCATTGTTACATAGTTTTCCGGAACCGCAGAGCGGAAAAGCCCGGGTCGATCGCAAACTTTTCGTAGCTCCACTTCGCAGTGCCGACGCCAGGCGGCATCATGCACCACAGGCCGCTCGCAGAACGGTCCTGTTTCTCGAATCACACGAACCTGAACCGGAGAGAGTCATGAATTCTGTACGCAGACTGTTTGTTGCCGCCGCCGCCGCTTTCGCCCTGGCGGGCCCGGCCGCGATGGCAGCCGATGCCAACGTCACGGGCGAATGGACGATGACGGTCGAGACGCAGGCAGGCTCGGGCAGCCCGCACTTCAGCCTGAAGCAGGAAGGCACGAACGTGACCGGGCACTACAAGGGACAGCTCGGTGACGCAGCAGTGACGGGCACGGTCAGCGGCAACGAAGTCACTCTGAAGTACACGGTCGAAGGCCAGGGCCAGGCGATGACAGTGGTCTACAGCGGCACGGTGGATGGCGACACGATGCAGGGCAAGGTGTCGCTCGGCGATTTCGGCGACGGCACGTTCACGGGAAAGAAGGACTGAGAAGAAGGGCTGCTGGGTACTGGACTGCTGGGCTGCTGGCAAGAAAAAAGAACGACCGCATGTACTCCCTGACTTTGGCCGGCAGCCCAGTGCCCAGCAGCCCGGCGTCCTCTTCTCACTCCATCCCCTTCCACCGATGCAGCGTCGCCAGTTGCAGCGCGCTGCCGCGCCGCAGCCGCGCTGCGCGTTCGCGCCCGGCCCGTTCGGCGCGCAGTTCCGGCCAGCGTTCCAGGTAGGCGGCCAGCACGTTCTTGTCCGGTGAGTAGCGTTTGAACGCCTCGGCGTTGGCGCCGCGCAGTGCGATGGCGCCGTTGTAGCCGCCGAATCCCTGCGTGGCACAGAGCGCGCCGCCGTCGCGATCGCCTGCGAGCGGTGCCGCCTGCAGCGTGAAGGATTCCGCCACGTCGTGCAGATCCGGGTCGAGCTGCCGCAATGTCGGTACGCCGACGGCCTGTTCGCCCAGCAGATACTGGATCGCCTGGGCCGTGCTCTTCAGCCCCGTCTCGCCCATCGTGTGTCCGTCGCCGACAGCTTTCGGCGTGCCGACCTTCATCGGTGGCAGCGCACCCTTGATGCCCTGGCGTGCGGCGGCAGTAAGTCGCGCATTGGCCGCGGTGGTGAGATCGGTCTTGGAATTGGTGCGCGTGCCGGTCGCGTGCGCGACGAGGTACTCGAAATCGGCGACGCCGTAACCGTGAGCGCGCCAGGCGATTTCCAGCGCATGCAGGATCGCGTTCTCGCCGCCGAAACCGACACCCGCGAAGTGTGCCTTGCCGCCGGCTTCGCCGCTCTGGCCCCACCCGACGATGATCGACGTGATGTCGAGGAAATTGCGCAGCGCGAAGTCGAGCGTCGTGATCAGCACGCCCGAACCGCCTTCGCCGACCACGGTGCCGTTTGCGTCAACATCGAACGGCGCCAGACAATCGGCCACGCTGCGACGTTCCGCGGCAGCGTGCGTCTGGTTCAGCGCATCGAGTTTGCCGCGCGTCATGAGCGCGCCGGGACCGAAGGCATCGAGGATCTGCCAGTCCGGCCGGGTCGCGGCATCGGCGGCCGTCCAGAGGACGAGCCGCGGACGATGGAAGCCGGGATAGTCGAGCAGCAGTTGCGGCACGATGTCGGCCAGCGCAATGGAGCTGGAGGCGCAGGCACCCACGGCATTCAGCGGTGTCTGCGGCACGCGCGTGAAGCCTTCGGGACCGCGCAGCGAATCGAGCAGCGCCGGATTCTTCAGTGACTTGCTCAACGGATACGACGGCGCCAGCATCGTCGCGATCAATGCAGGCCCGTGTGAAGCGAGGGAGTTGGCGAGTCGTGCCGCGAACCTGTCGCGCAGCTTGTCCGTCTGGACGTCCAGCACATGCGCTGCACGCAGCTGGCCCAGCGAATCCAGGCCCTGGAAGGCAGTGGCGGCAGCGATGCGGAAATCGTAAGGGTCGGGCAGCAACTCGGCGAGCGATACGGGCAGCGCCGCAAGTGCGCCGAGTCCGCCGTAAAGGAAGAGCTGCGACTGCAGCGACGGCCCGAGTCGCGGATCGTCGTCGAACAGGCCGTACATGTCCTTGAGCGCCGAGTCGCGGACTTCGCGATAACCGAGGCCAGCCTGCCGGCGTAATCCGACGCCCGCCAGATCGTGCGGCAGGCTCGCAGCGATATCGGTGACGGCGGCTGAGCCGAGGGCCGTGAGTTCCTCGATGTAACGAATGCCGAGATTCGCCCGCAGCCTTGCGCCGCAGTGCTGTTCGATCTGCTGCAGGGTTGCCGGCCGACCTGCATCCTCCCCGTGCGTCCAGCGGAAGGTCGGCGTCGCGGCGGTGGGATTCTCGATATCGATCAATCCGGCGTCGAAGGCGGCGTAGGCGATGAATTCCGGCTGGCCGCACACACGGGCGCGATAGGTCTCGGTGCCGCCCACCGCAGACATCGAGCAGGGAGTTCCGATCGTGACGATGACTTTGTCGGCCGTGAGCACGGGCATTCCGTTGATTGAGAGGGCAGGCGGAAGGATACAACGGTCAAGAGGCCGACTGACCAACTGGTCCGCTGGTCGCTGGCCAGAACCGAAGCCGCGACAGTCTTGCTGGAGGCTCTGGCCAGCAGACCAGTCGGCCAGCAGACCAGTTGGCCGAGGTCAGCCGCCCAGCCGTTCCACCACCCGCTCCACTTCTTCGGTGCTTCCCAGCACGACCGGCACCCGCTGATGAATGTCGGTCGGCTGGATGTCGAGGATACGCTGGTCCGGCCCGGCGAGCGCCTTGCCGCCCGCCTGTTCCACCAGCATGGCCATCGGATTGGCTTCATACATGAGGCGCAGCTTGCCCTTGGGTGCCTTCGCGGTCGGCGGATACATGAAGACACCTCCCTGCAGCAGGATGCGATGCACGTCGGCCACCATCGCACCGACGTAGCGGCTGGAGTAACCCTGCTCCTGTGCCCAGGTGAGGTATTGCTGGTATCCGGCAGGAAAGCTCATTCGATTGCCTTCGTTCACCGAGTAGCACCTGTTCTTCGACGGTATCTTCAATCCCTGCGCGACGCGGATGAACGCGCCGTACGCCGGATCGAGCACGAACATGTCGACGCCGAGGCCGATGGTCAGGACGAAGACCGTCGAGGAACCATAGAGGACGTAGCCTGCAGCCACCTGCTGGGCCCCCGGTTGCAGCAGCGATTCCTTCGGCTCGCGCATCCGCCGATCCTTGCGCAGGATGCTGAAGATCGTGCCCACCGACCCGCAGATGTCGAGATTGGAGGAGCCATCGAGCGGATCGAACATGACGCAGTACTTGCGCTCGGCGGCATCGTCCTCGCGCAGGATCACCGGCTCTTCATTTTCCTCGGAGGCGACGATGGCCACCCCTTCGCGACCGCCCAGCGTGCGCAGCAGGATTTCGTTCGCGATGACATCCAGCTTCTGCTGCTGCTCGCCCTGCACGTTCTGATTTCCCACCGTACCCAGCACATCGTCGAGCCGCGCCCGGCGCACGTGCGCCGAGATCATCTTTGCAGAGATGGAGAGGGCAGAGAGGATCCAGGAGAACTGCCCCGTCGCCTCCGGATGACGGGACTGCTGCTGCAGGATGTGCGCCTGCAGCGTAACGATGTCGGTGGACCGGGGGGACAGCGAAGACGAATCGGCAGCAGCGGTCATGCAGGCATCCATGTGAATCCGGGGATGCCGCAGTTTCACACAGAGAGAAGAATGTTTCACACGGAGTTCACGGAGACCACGGAGAAGACAAGAATTTCACACAGAGAGCACAGAGCACACAGAGGTCCGAAAGAAGATTTCCCTCTCAACAGAATTCCTTCCTTCTTCTCTGTGTGCTCTGTGCTCTCTGTGTGAAATCTTCCTCTTCCAAGCTCCGTGAACTCCGTGTGAAATCCTTTTCTTCCAGCACTTACGCCGCCACATTCTCGCGGCGTCGTTTCACCCGGAAAACACCGGTGCGCAGCGTTTCGTATTCGCGATCCATCACGACCGTGCGATTGCGACCGCGTTCCTTCGCGGTGTAGAGCGCTTCGTCCGCAAGCTGGATCAACCCTTCGACCCGCCGCTCCGGTCGCGGCTCGACGCAGGCCGCGCCGATGCTGAACGTGACGAGCTGTCCGTCGGTGAACGCCGGATGCTGGATCGCGATCGTCGCGAGCGATGCGTGCAGTTCGCGGCACAGCTCTTCGACATTGTCGCGTCGCGTGTCATACAGCAGGACGGCGAATTCCTCGCCGCCGTACCGCGCTGTCAGGTCCAGCGGGCGGCGTGCAGCCCGGCTCAACACCGCTGCGACTTTCACCAGACAGGCATCGCCGGCCTGGTGGCCACCGTAGTCGTTGAAGGCCTTGAAGTGATCGATGTCGATCATGAGCAGCGCCACCGGCGCGCCGGCTCGCGCTGCCTGCTGCCACATGCGTGCAGCGTGTTCGTCGAACATGCGCCGGTTGTGAATACCTGTCAGCGCATCCCGGTTGAGCGATTCGTTCATGAGCTGCGTCGAGAGATAGTTGTGTCGCAGCGATTTCTGCAGGGAGTAGTGCAATGCCGAGCCGATGCCCGCCGTGAATACCATGACCGTCAGGTCGAAGATCTGCTGGCCGCTGTTGAGCCCGCCGAAATAACCACCGACAGCGCAGACAGCGAGGATGATGCCCACGGTACGCAGCACCTGCGTCTGGGACATGCCGAGGAGGAAGAAGGGTCCGAGCGCGAGCAGCAGGAGCAGGGAGTTCAGCGAGTAACCCTGCCTGTCCATCATCACATCGAGAATCACGAGGCTGACGGCCTGCAACGGCAGCACGATCTGTACAACCGACGCATACCAGCGCATGTAGAGCCGCGTATATGTCGTCGTCAGCAGCAGCGCACAGCTCGGCAATATCAGCCCGAAGCGCACGATATCGAGCAGCGGCTGGGCATGGCTGCCGAAGACCGTGGTGCGCATCTCGGCAAACGGCCCGCCGGCAAACATCGCCAGCAGCATGCCCAGGATCGGAATCCAGGTCAGGTTGCGGATGCGGGTATGAACGTGCTCGGCGTACCAGCGTCGGAACTGCTTTTCGAGCACTTTTTCGAAGGTCAGCGACGGGAACAGCCGCGACATCAGGCGCCCCAGAGACGTGCGCCGTCGCCGGGCCTGCGGCGCATGCGCAGCAGCGGAGGAGTCGGCGGTGCTGGGGAGGGCTTCGGACATCAGAAAGACCGCGGTGCGGATCGGCAAAGCAGTAACTTACTCCGACGCGACTGCAGCAATCCCGAACACCATCACAGACCCGTGTGATCTGTATCACAAAAATGTGCAATGCCGGCGTACCCGCTGCATTCTGTCAGCACGCTGTCGCTCGCCGTCACGATCGCCAGCCCGCAGTTGCCTGCACCTCCTGCTCCGCCGGCATCCTGCGGTCGTTCGCCGGTGAATGCTTCACCGGTAGCGGGCCGGCGCTCATGATCACAAGCAGCAGGCTGGAGCAGATACCGCCATGACTTCTTTCATTGCCCGCGCCGCTCTTGCGGGCGTCATGCTTTCGACGCTCGCCGCATGCGGCGACTCTCAGTTGGCAACGGGTCCGATACGCACCGAAACGCGCCCCGTCGGCAGCTTCGATTCCATCAAAGTCGACGGAGCGACGCGTCTGCAGATCACCGTCGGCGTTCCGGTGTCGGTGGAAGTCGAAGGCCGGCGCTCGTTTCTGGAACGATTGCAGACGCAAGTGCACGGCGACACCCTGCACGTCAAGGTGAGCCGCAAGGACTGGATTGCCCTCGGCACCAGCCCGCGCCTGACGGTGCGCGTCGGCGTGCCATCGCTGGAGAAGCTGGAAGTGCAGGGCGGCAACGATGTCCGTGTCACGGGCTTCGACGGTGGCGAAACCCGGATCAGGCTGCAAGGCGCAACGAACCTCGTGGCGGAGGGCCGGCTCGACGAACTGCGCATCTTCATGGCAGGGGCCGGCCATGCCGACCTCGGCGATCTGATTGCGAGGGAGGCGGACGTCACGGTGGCCGGTGTCGGCAGCATCTTCGTCCATCCGACCGACACCCTGGATGCGACCATGAACGGCGTGGGTGCCATCTTCTATACCGGCAACCCCAGTCAGGTGAACACGCGCATGAATGGACTCGGCGCCATCGGCCAGCGCAGCGCGAGCGACGTGCGACGAGAGCGCCAACCTGAAGACAAGGCACCGATCGATCCCGATTCGCTGCAACCCGAATACGATCGCAACGAACCGGTGGAGAAGGAAGAGTCAGGGACGTTGACGGGAGTGATCTGAACCAGTGAAGAGGAGATTTCACACAGAGGGCACAGAGTACACAGAGAAGGAAGGAATTCTGTTGAGAGGGGATTCTCTTCTGAACTCTGTGCACTCTGTGATCTCTGTGTGAGATCCGTTCTTCTCAGGCCAGATCGCCGAGCAGCGCCGGTACCGGGCGGCGCAGCAACGCGTTCTGCGCCTGCCACTGCTCGGCCGGTTCGAGCGGTTCCAGGAACGTCACCTCGCCGCCGGCGAAGATCGCGATCGGCAGTCCGTCGCGATAGAGCACGCGGTTGCCGGTCAGCGATGGCAGGCGACCGCCGGGCGTGACGATGCCGATCAGGTTCAGCGGATCGGCTGCCGACAGCGACACAAGTTCCTTGCTCCCGGGTTTGCGTCGCGCGTCGCGCAACAGACCGATCGCTTCGGGCAGCGCGAACTGCTCGCCGGAAAATCCCGCGACGAATCGCCCGCCACGGATTTCGCCGCGCGCTTCGAGTCGACGCAGGCACATGAGGACCTGACGCCACGGCGGCAACCAGTCGGACTCGCGCTGCAACAGCTTCCAGAACACGACGCCCCAGCGGCGCAGCAGGGTACGGCAGAGGTGCTCTATCGCATCGGCGTCCGCCGATGCGGGCTGCTGGGCGCTGGGCTCTGGGCTCTGGCCAGAACGGGAAGCGGAGCTGACGCTGTGGCTTGCCTTTCCCTCTTCTTGCCAGCGCCCAGTGCCCAGCAGCCCAGCAGCCCCTTTCCTCACCATCGTCCATCGTCCCGCATCCTGCATGCCGAAGATCGCGATACGACGCTTGCGGCGCGCATCGCGAGCGCTCGGACGGCGGCGATCTGCGGGGATGAGCAGCGCGCGCAGACCGCCGAAGCTGTCGGAATTCACCAGGCCCAGCGCGACGAGTTCGGCCAGCGCTTCTTCCACCTGCGTCGTCAGCAGGCCCGAGCCTTCGACGATTTCATCGAAGAACGAGGCGCCGTGACTTTGCAGGAACTCTGCCACCTGCTGGGCTTTCGCAGTGAGCTGCGCCGGCGATCCGGGCGACGCAAAGCTCGACCACGGACGCACGTTGCGGCGCGCGAGCAAGGCGATCGGCGTGGCGCGGACGGGTGCGGCACCTCTTTCAGCATCGCCGCTGCGAGGTGCGAGGCGGGTCCAGACGATTCGACCGGCCAGGCACTGCTCGTCGAGCCAGGCTGGGTCGTATTCCGCGATGCGTGCCGGCAGCACTTCGGTTTCCCATGCGCCCGCAGGCGCTTCGAATCCTTCGAGCTGCGCGAGGATTGCCGGCACGGCATCCGGACCCTGCATGCGTGTCGCCGGCGTGACGCGCTGCCAGTCGAACAGGAAGCGCAGGAAGTCGCGCGCCTGCACCGGTTCGATCTCTGCGCGCAGGCGCTTGACGGTGTAGCGATGGATGCGCGCGAGCAGCCGGCGGTCGCACCACTGCACGACGGAGTCGTGCGGCTGCTGGCGACTGGCGACTGGCGGCTGGCCGGAAGGGGATTCGAACTGGCCGCGCATGGCACTGCCTTCGGCTTCCAGTGCAAGCAGCGCGGCGTCGATGTCCCTGATTTCAGCATTCATCGAAGCGGCCATCTGCTGCGCGGTCGTCGGGCCGAGTCCGCCGAGGCGGCCGCGGACGATCTCAATGAAGGCTTCTTCCTTGGACCAGGTCTTCGTATAAGCAGCCGGGATTGCAGCTCGTGCGTCGGCATCGAGCATCCCGAGCGCCGCGCCGATGAGAGGCAGGCGTTCGACCGCAACGAAGAAATGGCCCTTGCAGGCCCCTTTCCCTGCGAAGCGGGGGAAGGCTGGGATGGGGGCGCACGGCACTCGCGCGACTCTTCGCTGCGTAATCAACTGCTGCAGCAATCCGGGCCACGGCGCGTTGTCGTTCGCTTCGGCGTCCGTCATGAACGTCAGCCATGCCAGCGCATCATGCAGTTCGTCGGCAGACCCCGCGTCCGGCCACGCTTCCTCGCGCACACGTGCAATCGCATCCGGATCGAGCTTGCCGATGTCGGCGGCCGAATCCGGATCCAGCCAGCGACGGCTCATCACCGCCTGGGTGCGTCGTTCCTCCAGCGGTGCATCGTCGAGATACGCATACGGCCGCGCCGACAGCACTTCGAGCGCCAGCGGCGAAGGCTCGGTCAGATCCCGTGCCGCGACCTCGATGTCGCCGCTGAACAGACCGCGCAACAGCGTCAGGAAACCTTCGATGTCCATGGCGTCTTCGAGGCAGTCGTGCACCGTCTGCTGCACGAGCGGATGATCGGGCACCTCGATGTCGCCGACGATGTTCTCGCCGCACGCCACCTGGTCGGGGAACACCGACGCCAGCAGATCTTCCGCATTCATGCGCGCGAGTGCAGGCGGCACCTTCTTGCCGCCGCGAAAGCGCGGCAGGGCGAGTGCGATCGATGCATCCCACCGCCAGCGCGTCGTGAACATCGGCGCATCGAGCAGGGCCTGGATCAGCAGATCGCGCGCCGTGTTCGGATGCAGGTAACGCGCGACGTCGAGCAGTTCGAAGCTGTGCGCCGTCGTGAGCGAGAGAATGATCGTGTCCTCGGTCGCCGCGGCCTGCAGTTCGAAGTTGAAGCTGCGACAGAAACGCTTGCGCAGCGCGAGACCCCAGGCGCGATTGATGCGATTGCCGAAGGGCGAGTGGATCACCAGCTGCATGCCACCGGCTTCATCGAAGAAGCGCTCGAAAATGATCCGCTCGCGCGTCGGCAGATGGCCGAGCGCGGCGCGCGCGGCAGAGAGATAGGTGGTGAGCTGGGACGCTGCGGCGTCGGATAGGTGCAGGGTTTCGGTCAGCCACTGGTACGCCGGGTTGCCCCCTTCCTGTCCTTCCCCCACCGCTGCGGTTTTTTCCAGTTCCTCCCCTCTTGCCCCCTCCTCCGCGAAGCGGGGGAGGGTTGGGGTGGGGGCGCTCTGTTCAGCGCGTTGCTCGAACTCCGTCCGCAACCGCGACACCGCCACCGACAGCTCATCCGTCCGTCCCGGCGCCTCGCCCAGCCAGAACGGAATCGATGGCGGTTCGCCGTGTGCGTCCTCCACCCGCACGACACTGCGCTCGACCCGCAGGATGCGATACGACTGATTGCCGAGCTGGAAGATGTCGCCTTGCAGACTCTCGACCGCGAAGTCTTCGTTGACCGTGCCGACGAGCGAGCCTTCGGGCTCCAGCATGACCTGGTAATCCGCCGTATCGGGAATCGCGCCGCCGGATGTGATCGCGGTGAGCCGCGCACCCTTGCGACCGCGCACGAGATGATTCACCGCATCGTGGTAGATCAGTGCGCCATGGCGGCCGCGGCGGGTCGTATAGCCCTCGGCCAGCATCTGCAGCACCTGATCGAATACGCTGCGTTCGAGATTGCGATAGGGCCAGGCGCGGCGGATCAGATCGAACAGTTCGTTCTCGCCGCACTCGCGCGCCGCGCTTTCGGCAACGATCTGCTGCGCCAGCACATCGATGGCATTCTCCGGAATCTTCAGACGATCGAGTTCACCGCGGCGCACCGCATCGAGCAGTGCCGTGCATTCGGCCAGATCGTCGCGCGACAGCGGAAAGAGACGTCCCTTCGGGGTGCCGCCGACTGCGTGACCCGAACGCCCCACGCGCTGCAGGAATGCATTGATCGATCGCGGTGAGCTGATCTGACAGACGAGATCGACGTCGCCGATGTCGATACCGAGTTCGAGCGAGGCCGTTGCGACCAGCGCCTGCAACTCGCCGCGCTTCAGCCGCTGCTCGGCATTCAGCCGACGCTCTTTCGCCAGACTGCCGTGATGCGCGGTGACATTCTCTTCGCCGAGGCGCTCCGACAGATGGCGCGCCAGTCGCTCGGCAAGTCGCCGCGTGTTCACGAACACCAGCGTGCTGCGATGCTCGCGGATCAGCGCTGCCAGACGATCATAGATCTGCGTCCACACTTCTCCCGACATGACAGCTTCGAGCGGCGCATCGGGAAGTTCGATGGCGAGGTCGCGCTTGCGTATGTGGCCGGAGTCGACGATGGAGCAGGACGGGAATCGGGAATCGGGAACCGGGACAGTCTGATCTTCAGCAACGGCCATTCCCGGTTCCCGATTCCCGATTCCCGATTCCCTCACTCCCGTCAGAAATTTCGCTACCCCCTCGATCGGCTTCTGCGTCGCCGACAGACCGATGCGCCGAACTGGACGGCCCGCCAGCGCCTCCAGCCGTTCCAGCGAAATCGACAGGTGACTGCCGCGCTTGCTGCCGGCGACGGCATGG
>CAZBKC010000040.1:0-14375 GCA_964492345.1 uncultured Steroidobacter sp.
AACCCCCGACGGCTGGCGCTTCCTGTTGTTGCGCGCCTTCAATCACTGGGATTTCCCCAAGGGAATGGTTGAATCCGGCGAGGAGCCGCTCGCGGCTGCGATCCGCGAAGTCCGCGAGGAATCGCTGATCGACGATCTCGAATTCATCTGGGGACAGGACCACACCGAGACCGGCCCGTACAGCCGCGGCAAGGTGGCGCGTTACTACATCGCGCGCACCCGCACGGCCGAAGTCACGCTGCCGGTCATCGAAGAACTCGGCCGTCCCGAACACAATGAATATCGGTGGGTCGATTTCGAAGGCGCGCTGAAACTGGTGTCGCCGCGCGTCGAGCCGGTACTCGAGTGGGCGCGCGACAGGATGGATGGCAGATGACATGGAAGAAGCGGTTAGCGGTTGGCGGTTAGCGGTTGGCGGGTAGTCGGAACGCTGACCAACCGCCAACCGCTAACCGCTTCTTCATATTGAAGAGGTGTGGTTTGAAAAGGATCGTCGTGGTGGGTGCCGGCTTCGCCGGACTCAATGCAGCACGTCGCATGCGCCGTCTGAAGGATGTCGACATCACCGTCATCGATCGCGAGAACCATCATCTTTTCCAGCCGCTGTTGTACCAGGTGGCAATGGCGGCGCTCAGTCCCGCCGAGATCGCCGCCCCTATTCGCAGCCTGCTGTCGCGCGGCAATGCGCGCGTGATCAAGGCGAATGCCGAGCGTATCGATGTGCAGGGCAGGCGCGTCCTGACGGACTGCGGTGAATTTCCTTATGACTATCTGCTGCTCGCCTGCGGCGCGCAGCATGCCTACTTCGGCCGTGAGGAATGGGAGCTGCATGCGCCGGGCCTCAAGAACCTGCCGCAGGCGACCGAGATCCGCCGTCGCGTGCTGGAAGCATTCGAAGCGGCAGAACGCGAGAACGACGTCACCCTGCGACGACAGCACCTCACGTTCGTGGTCGTGGGCGGCGGACCTACGGGTGTCGAACTCGCCGGTGCCATCGGCGAGATGAGCCGCTATACGCTGGCGCGCGACTTCCGCACCATCGATCCGCGCCAGACGCGCGTCATCCTAGTGGAAGCGGGTCCGCGCATCCTGCCGTCGTTCGACGCGAAGCTCGCGGCGCGCGCGATGCGCGATCTCGAATCGCTCGGCGTGCAGGTGTGGACCGCGGCACGGGTCACGAACGTCACGGCGCAAGGCGTCACGATCGGCAACGAACAGATCAATGCCTCGACGGTGCTGTGGGCCGCGGGCGTGCGTGCCGCGGACATCGGTCGTACGCTGGGAATGCCTGTGGATCCGGTGGGACGCGTGGTCGTCAAGGACGATCTCACGCTGCCCGATCATCCGGAGGTTTTCGTCGCGGGCGATCTCGCCCACTGCACGGGCGAAGACGGCAGAGCGTTGCCCGGCGTTGCGCTCGTGGCCATGCAGCAGGGCATCTACGCGGCCGACATGATCCGCAACGATCTGCTGGGCCGCACGCGCACACCGTTCCGCTATCGCAATCTCGGACAGCTCGCGACCATCGGCCGCAGCCGCGCCATCTGCGAGATCTTCGGCCTGAAACTCTCGGGCTGGATCGCGTGGTGGGTCTGGCTGCTCGTGCACATCTATCGCCTGAGCGGTTTCCGCAATCGCATCATCGTGCTCGTGCAATGGGCGTGGTCGTACATGACCTTTACTCGCGGCGCGCGATTGATCGTCGGCAAGGAGTGGCAGGCATACGCCAGGTACGAGCGACCGCAGTGAACACTCGCGCCGCGTTCTCATCGACAGGAAACAATCATGGAACTACCCATCGCACATGAAGAGAACGATCATCGCGGCGCCATCGATCCGCAACGACTGGCGAGACTCGAGCAGATGCTCGACCGGCAGGACATTCGCGACTGCATCACCCGCATCAGCCGCGCCATCGACCGTTTCGATCGCGAGTTGTTTCTGTCGGGCTATCACCCGGATGCGCTCATCGATGCGGGCCAGTTCGTCGGCGATCCTGCGAGGGTCTATGACGGCGGCGCCGCGCTGCATGAGCAGGGTCAATCGACGACGTTGCACAACCTGACGAACCACACCTGCGAGATCGACGGCGATACTGCTCACGCCGAGACGTACTGGCTGTACAACGGGCTCAACCGCGATGGTTCGAACTGGGTGGCCGGTGGGCGCTACGTCGATCGGCTCGAACGGCGCCGGGGCGAGTGGAAGATTGCGTTTCGCTGCACGCTGCTGGAATGGTCGGGGATGATTCCGCAGGCGAACGTCCCCCTGTTCGACAACGCCTCCGACGTGCATCTCAACGGCATTTCGTCGCGTGACAGGCAGGATCCGTCGTACCGACGCCCGCTGATCAACCGTCGGCAGGTCCGTTTTCCCGACGATCCGCGCTCGCTGGGCACGCCGCGAAGCGAATAGCAGGGGAGCAGCCATGGCAGAACTGAGATTCGACGATCGTGTGGCCGTGATCACCGGTGCGGGCCGCGGACTGGGACGCGAGTACGCGCTGTTGCTTGCCGCAAACGGTGCCAGGATCGTCGTCAACGATGTCGGCGCCGGGTTGAACGGCGAGGGTGTGGATGCGGGGCCGGCAGAGCAGGTGGTTGCGGAGATTCGCGCGGCGGGCGGTGACGCGGTCGCCTGTACGGAATCGGTCGCGACGACCGCGGGTGGCCGGGCGATCATCGACACCGCACTGAATCGCTACGGCCGCATCGACATCCTTATCGCGAACGCGGGCAATCTGCGCTATGGCTCCATGAAGGAATTGTCGCACCAGGACTTCGGCGCCGTACTCGATGTGCATCTGTGGGGAACATTCAATGTCGTGCGGCCCGCCTTTCCGGTGATGTGCAACGCGGGCTACGGTCGCATCGTGCTGACCTCGTCGATCAGCGGCCTGTACGCGAATCTGCGGGGCGTTGCGAACTATGCGACTGCGAAGACGAGCATGCTGGGACTGTGCAATGTCCTTGCGCTGGAAGGCGCTGCCGAAGGCGTGAAGTGCAATGTCATCGCGCCGGGTTCGGTCACCCGCATGGGCGGGCGCGTAGACCAGACGAACTATCCGGACACGATGGGTCCCGAGATGGTGGCTCCGGCAGTCGGCTGGCTGTGCCACGAATCGTGTTCGATCACGGGCGAAATCCTCACGTCGATTGCCGGACGTATCGCGAAAATGTTCCTGGCTGAGACCCCCGGGGTCTATCGCGGGCACTGGACCATGGCGGAGGTCGGCGAGCAGATCGGAGCGATCGGCGACACGAGTGCGCCTGTCATCTTCCCGCCCGTGCCGAGCGGTATCACCGAGCACATCCGCTACAGCATCGAGATGGCGAATGCCGCGGAGCACAAGCCCGCGGCGCAATAACGGGCAATCGTGCCGCTTCCGGATCAGGAAGCCCCGGCGTTCGCGCGCACCCCGGCCGGCCTGGGTCCGCTGTTGCCGCTGCCGATGATCAGCGCGCTGAGCAGCATCAGCACGATGGTCGTGGTGATGAAGCCCGAATAGCTGCCGAAGCGATCGAACGTTGCCCCTGCGGCGAGCGGTCCCGACGCGGCACCGAGCGCGGTGGCGCAGAGCAGCGCCCCCTGGATCGCTCCGAAACTGCGCAGACCGAAGTGTCGCGTCGCGAGATAGGCGATGACATCCACTTCGGCACCGAGTGTCAGCCCGAACATGGCGGCGGCAGCGAAGAATCCTGCGGTGCCGGGATCCGCCGCGAGCAGCAGCGCACAGCCCGGAATCGGCAGCAGGAAGCATACCGCGCCGACGATGTGTGCAGGAAAGCGGTCCAGTACCACGCCGGTGCTGAGTCGACCGATCAGGGAGAAGATGCCTATGAGCGAGGCGGCACTGGCGGCAGTCATCGGTGCAGCGCCGCTGCCTCTGAGGATGGGCACGAAATTGACGACGCTGCCGAAGATGGAAAAAGTGAAGAAGCCCGTCGCCAGCAGCAATCGGTAGAACGCAGGATTGCGCGCCGCTTCGGCGAGCGTGAGTCCCGGCAGCAGCGCCGCGGCACTTTGCCTGCTCTCTTTCGCTGCGCGCCGGCTGTCCTGTGCCCCCCGAAAGCTGAGGAACAGCAGCGGCAGCAGCAGAAGTGTCCACAGGCCGCCGAGACCCATGAAGGCATGTCGCCAGTCATATGTCTGAACCAGCCACGTGGAGAGCAGGGGAAACACGAAGGCGCCGACCGATGAGCCGCACAGCGTGACAGCGAGCGCCAGTCCGCGCGCCGCATCGAAGCGACTGACGACGGCGGCGGTCCATACGGTGGCCTGAACCGGGATCGAGGCGAGCGCGACCAGCGCCCACAGACTCAGCCAGTTGCCCATCGTGCCGGTCGCAGTGCCGAGCAGCGCCACGGCTGCGCAGATCAGCGGCACACCGGTCAATGCGATGAGACGCGGTCCCAGTCGATCGATCGCCATGCCCATCGGCACGCTGGCGAGCGCAACGACAAGGCTCACGATGGCGGAGCCGCTCAACGTCTGCGCGCGCGTCCAGCCGAACTCGCGATGCAGCGATTCCATCAGCGGACCGATGCCATAGACATGCAGACCCGCTGCGGAGTAGCCGAGCGCCGCGACGACAGGCAGATACCAGTAGGAGGACCACTCTGCCCTGGCCGACATCGCCGTTGCACTCATCCCCCGCACCCCGTTCCCGTGTTCGCCCGGATCATCACATGTCGGTCATGGCTAGGGACTCGCGGACGCCGATCCATCGCTCGACGTAAACAGAAAGTCCCTGCGCACTGTCGTGGGATCGTCGGGACCGGGCATGCCGGGCGGCGGCCCGTACTCCTTCACCGGATAGAGCGGCGCAGAAAAGTCCGGAGGGCCGATGTAGTACAGATTCCAGTGACGCCACTGGAAGCGCCAGCGATCGCCTTCGTCGATGAAGCGTTCGTAGTAGATGCCGAACGTGCTCGCAGTGCGACCGTCGGCGAACTTGTTGTTCTCGGTCACGTAGGTGCGGCTGGTTGCCGTGCCCTCGCCGACCTGCACGATCGGCGTGCCGAAGATCATGAACGTGCGCTCGACGTGACGCATGAACTTCGCGAATTCGCTCTCGATGTGTGCACGCCCGCGCATGTGCATGCCTGCAATCTTCCATTCCGCATTCTCAGCGAAAAGATCGGCAAAGCTCTGCGGATCCTTGCGCCACACGGCATCGACATAGCGTGCATGCAGTTGGCGAATGGCGTGCTCCGCCGTCAGCAGGTCAGTCATCGGCTCGTCTCCTCACTCGCGGTGGAACTTCATTTGTATCAGCGCTGGCAGGGTTGATCGCCAGAGCTATGTCCTGATTCGTCGCATCTTCATCGAATGGCGAAAGCGCGATGCCGGGTGCATATGCGTCGAAATCTGGATGATGTTGTCTTCGGCGGTGCGGTAGGTACGCCGCACCTCGATCGCCGGCGATCCGGCCCTCGCCTTCAGGCTGGCTGCAAGTGTCGGCGGAATCAACGCAGGGGCAATCTCCTGCTCGATCTCGGCGACATTGACTGCAAACAAATCCTCTATCAAGAGAAAGATCGGCCCGGACAGGCGCGGCAGCAGCCGGCCCACGGCGGCATAGTCGCGATGAATGTAGTAGTCGGACCAGCAGACCGGCAGTTGTTTGCCGCGCGTTCTGGCAATCCCGCCAACCACCAGCCATTCCTGACCGCTGGCAACGCCGAGCCGCGCGGCCAGCCTGCCTTCGATCAGCTCTGTCCTCGTTGCCTGGATTTCGGTGTGCATGTTGGCTGCATAGGCGACGAGTTCATTGATCGACATCGCCTGGAGCGCAAACGAATTCGCGGCGGGCGGCGGCACGACGACAGTGCCTGCGCCCTGCCGGGAAGACACCAGGCCTTCGTCGCGCAATATCTTCAGGGCATCGCGAATCGTGTGCCGGCTCACCGCGAAGCGTTGGCAGAGTCCGGTTTCCGTGGGCAATTGCGCTCCGACGCAATAGACGCCGTTCACGATGTCTTCCTTCAGGCGGCGCGCCACCGCGCTGTACAGCGGTCCCGCGGAATTCATCTCCTTGTGTCTGCGAGTCGTCGCCCCGCGCTTCGCCGGCCTTGTTCTGATTGTCATCCCGGTAGCCCTGATCTGTTCGCTGCAGCCGCTGGCGCCGTCTGCGCGTTGAACCCCCGATGCGCGTGCCAACGCCCAAGTTGTTCGGATTAATGCATGGGCATGTAAATCGGTCAATGCGCGCCGTATCCGCGGAAAAAATACGCTCATGCACGTGTTGTCCGAACAAATGTTGTGCAACGCGTATTGCACTCGGCCGCAACGTCACTCCATAGTCGGTGGCACACAGACGAACTGATGACGAATCTGCGAGGGGGCGCGCGATGAGCGCTTTTGACACGATCATCAAAGGCGGTCGGATCGTCGACGGCACTGGCAGCCCTGCCTTTTACGCCGACATCGGCATCAGCGATGGCCGCATCGCTGCGGTTGGCAATCTGTCGAACAGCACAGCGGGCAAGGTGCTCGACGCGAACGGCAAGATCGTCGCGCCCGGCCATGTCAACCAGCACTCGCACTATGACGTGGCGCTGTTCTGGGATCCGTACTGCTCCAATGCCGGAGAGAACGGCGTCACCACCGTGATCAATGCCAATTGCGGGTTCGGCGTGGCTCCGGCACGTTCGCGCGATCGCGAGCGCACGATGCAGATGCTCGAGACCACGGAGCAGATTCCCGTCTCCCATCAGAAGGCCGCGCTGCCCTGGGATTGGGAGAGTTTTCCCGAGTACCTGGCCCGCGTGCGCCAGTTGCGCAAGGGCGTGAATGTCCTGACTTATCTGCCGTTGAATCCTTTGCTGGTCTACGTGATGGGGGTGGAAGCCGCCAAGACGCGCCGGCCCACGCCTGCGCAAATGTCGGAGATCCATCGACTCATCAATGAGGCAATGGATGCAGGCGCGCTGGGTATCTCCATGTCCGCCATGGGAGCCGAAGGCAATTCGCATCTGGATTGCGATGGCTCGCCGATGCCGACCGACGTCGTCGAACACGATGTGATCCTCGACATTTGTCGTGCACTGATCGAACGCGGCGAGGGTGTCATCCAGTTGCTGTCCCACCTGGTGGTGTATGGCGATCGATCGCTGACAGAGCGGGCCCTCGAACTGGCGAAGGGTTCGGGCGTGAGCGTGATCCACAACGCGTTCATGACGTCGGACCTGATGCCCGACATGGTCGGAAAGGATCTGACCTGGCTCGACGAGCAGCGCGCGAAAGGTTACGACGTGAAGGCCAACTGCCTGGTGAACCGCGGCTGGATCGAAGCCGGCATGCGCCAGCTCGACGTGTCGTGCGGGCAGCTCACGGCGATTCGCAGGATCGCGGCATGCCGGTCGGACGACGAAGTGCTGCGACTCATCGCCGATCCCGAGTACCAACGGGCCTTCGTGCAGGAATATGCGACCAAGGGTCCGACGAATGGCGCCAACGGCCTGGAAGGCCAGATCGTGATCAACGTGGGCGATGCGCCCGAACTCACGCCCTGCCTGAATCGCACCCTCGGTGACATCGCCAAAGAGCAAGCCCGCAATGTGGTCGAGGTGATGCTCGACATCGCCGTGCGTTCGAACCTGTCGTTGCAGCTGCGATCGCCACAGATTTCCTCGACGGATCCGCGTCAGGCGGCGCGCCTGTTCGCGCATGTCGCGACCGTCGTCGGCGGCTCCGACGGCGGCGCACACACCAAGTCGTTCGGCATGGGTCATGTGCCGACCGATCTGCTGATCTGGCTGGTGCGCGAGGAGAAGCTGCTCTCCATCGAGGAGATGCATTTTCATCTGGCGCTGAAGGTGGCGCGGTCTGTACAGATCAAGGATCGAGGTGCGTTGTTGCCAGGGTTCTGGGCCGATGTCCTCATCTACGATCTCGACGATCTCTACTTCGATACCGAGCGGTACGAGATCGTCCACGACATGCCGAATGGCGACTGGCGCCGCAAGGGCCGGGCCGGCGGCTACGAGTACATTCTGGTGAACGGCGTCGTCACGCACAGGCGGGATACGCCCACGGGCGCAGTGCCCGGGCAGTTCGTGCACGCGTGCGCGAACGGACGATCTTCGGCGGCTGTCGCCGCATAGCCCTCGCGTCCGGAGAAGATCATGCGGATAGCGGTCAACTGGTCCCTGTGCGATGGCAATGGCCTTTGTGTCAGACAGGCGCCGCAACTGCTGTCCATCGACGACAGCGATGCACTGCATGTCCTCAAGGAGAATTTCGGCGAGGAGGATCTCGAATCCGCCCGGCGCGCGGTGAAGGTCTGTCCGAAGGCGGCTCTGCGCATCGACGAATCGGGCACTGCGCAGGCGAGTGCGGGAGGGTCGTTGAAATGAAAGCGACCTTGCTGGAAAGCGATCCGTTCTCCCTCGAACTGATGTCGAATCCTCTGCCCTTCTACAAGGAGCTGCGCGACAAGGCGCCGGTAAAGTACTACGAGGAATACGACACTTTCTTTTTCTCGCGCTTCGACGACGTCTGGGAAGTACTGCGCGTCGGCGACAATGCCTTCGTCGCGACCGAAACCAATCTGCCGACTCCGGAGTATCTGCGAACGCATCGCAACGATGGCGCGCCGCAGTTCGCTTCGACCAATCCGATGGCGGCCGGGCCGAGTCTGCCTTCGCCCTACTATGAAGAGATGCGGCTGGCGCACATTGCGCCCCTGCGGCCGAAGAGCGTTGCGGCGCTCCAGCAGTTCGTCCTCGATCTCGTGCATGAACGACTGCGGGAGCTGCTGCCTCGCGGCAGGTTCGATCTCATTGCGGACTATGCGGGCCTCACGGCATCCAGCGTCATCTGCCACCTGTTCGGGATCCCGCTGTCGAGGGCGGGCGACGTGCTCAGGTGCGTAGGCGAGATCGCGAAGTTCGATCCGCTGAAGGGCGGTGTCGATCTCAGAAGCTTCTTCATCCAGTTGAAGGAGCACATCGTTCCCGCGATCCAGGCGCGTCGCGCAGCCGGCGCCGATGGCAGCAACAGTCTCATCGACGGTCTCGTCAACTACCGGACAAGTCCCGATGGTCGCGCGCTGAGTGACAACGAGATTGCCGACCAGCTCGTGTGTGTGATGGTGGGTGGCATGGAATCGGCGCCGAAAGTCACTGCAGCGGGAATCCTCGAGCTATGGAAGCGGCCGGACCAGCTCGCTGCGGTCCGTGCCGATCTCGACAGGAACGTGCCTATCGCCGCGGAAGAGATCGTGCGCTACTGCGCACCCGCCCAGTACACGTTCCGGACTGCACACAAGGATGTGTTCGTCGCCGGGCAGCAGGTCAAGGCCGGGCAGCGTGTCGCCTGCCTGCTGCATTCGGCGTCGCGTGACGAACGTGAGTTCACGGACCCCGAGTCCTTCATCTGGAACCGGCCGATCGACCGTGTGCTGTCGTTCGGACTCGGCCAGCATCATTGCATCGGCAAGCATCTCGCGAAGCTCGAGGTCGTGACGCTGATTCGCGAGTTCCTGTCGCGGGTCGATCATTTCGAAGTGCTCGAAGCGGAAGCCATCCGGAATCCGAGCTGCTTCCAGCGGGGCTGGATCAGCCTGCCGGTGGCGGTCGGACACTAGATCCAGGGGCATCTGGTGAGACAGGTGGCAGTTCAGAAACAGCCGAGACCGGAAAGATAGAGTGCACACACAGGTCACAGAGAAGAATGGCACTACGTTAAGTCCGTCATCCCCGCGCAGGCGGGGATCCAGCTCTGAAATCGAGCATGGATTCCCGCCTGCGCGGGAATGACGAAAGAGGAGTGCGGCTTAACGTAGTGCCATTCTTCTCTGTGACCTGTGTGTGAAATTCTGTTCTCCGGCTTCTTGTCGGAGATATCGCTGCCTGAGTTCGAACGACAATTGGGGGAACAGACGTGATGATTCGTTGTTACAAGTTGATGCTGGCGACCGGCGCGTGCGCTTCCTTCCTGACGAGCGCGCCCGTGTACGCGCAGGGGGACTCGCAGGACGAGATCATTGGCGAAGTGATGGTCACCGCGCGCAAGCGCGAGGAATCGATTCTGCAGGTGCCCGTCGTCGCGACGGCGATCTCCGAGGAATCGCTGCTGGAGTATCAGACCAACAACCTCTATGCCGTGGCCAATCGCGTGCCCGGCTTCGTGATGGGCGAATCGGTCGGCACCGTCGGTATCCAGACATCGCTGCGCGGTATCGGTCCGACCTCGCAGACCGCCACCGTCGATCAGTCCGTTTCGCTCAACATCGACGGTCTGCCTCTGACACAGGGCTACGCCTACACCGCGGGCATGTTCGATGTCGCGCAGGTGGAAGTGCTCAAGGGCCCGCAGGCACTGTTCTACGGCAAGAACAGCACGGCGGGCGTGATCTCCCTGCGCAGCGTGGATCCCACGGATGAGTTCGAACTCATCGGCCGCGTGGCCTATGAGACCGAAGCGGCAGAAGGCGTCGGCGAAGCCATCATCTCGGGCCCGGTGGGCGATTCGCTCAGGCTGCGTCTGGCAGCACGCTATTCCGACATGGATGGATTCTTCACCAACAACGGCGAGCCGGTTCCAGGGCGCGGCAATGTGGCACCCCGACACCGGGATTTCTCGCCGCGCGAGACCACGATTCTGCGCGGCACCATGCTTTTCGAGCCGAACGACATCTACAAGGCGCGGCTCAAGGTCAATTTCGTCGACGATCGCATGGAGGGCAGCGGCGGCGACGGCCAGCTGATTCTGTGTCCGGACGGCACCGGCGGCGTGGCGCCGCTGAATTTCCCGTTCATCGGCGATGCCGACTGCCGCCTCGACGAATACACCCAGCTCGCCGACTTCGATCCGGCCTTCTGGCCGGACGTGCGCAATGGCGGAGTTCCCTTCCTCGATGCCCAGCAGACCTTCGGCACGCTCGATCAGGACATCGCCTTCACGCCAGAGCTGACACTGGCGTTGGTGACGGGCCTCTATGACATTACCCAGGAAAATCTGATCCGTGGCAGCGGCAGCAGCAACCCGACGATCGCTGCAGACTTCACGTTCGAGAACGAACAGTTCACGCAGGAGCTGCGCCTGACGTCCGATTTCGACGGCGCCTGGAACTTCATGTTCGGCGCGTTCTATCAGGACGCGAAGATGACGGTGGTGAATCGCCTGCGCGGCAATCGTGCATTCAATCTGCCGGCGCTGCTGCAGTCCGGCGTGCACGAAGTGGACGTCGAGTCGATCTCCGCCTTCGGCCAGGTCCTCTGGCAGGTCACCGACCAGATCGAAATCGCCGGTGGTGCGCGCTGGACCGACGAAGAGCGTACCCACTCGCTGTTCAACACGCTGACCAACAGTGAGGTTGCGCTGCCGGTTCCGAAGATCAGCGCCGACAACGTCTCGCCCGAGTTCTCGGTGACCTACACGCCGACGGAGGACCTGACGCTCTTCGGTGCCTATCGTCAGGGCTTCAAGTCCGGCTCGTTCAACACGATTGCCGTGGTGAGCGACAACACTCGCACGGACTTCGGCGATGAAAAGGCAGAGGGTGGTGAAGTCGGCGTGAAGGCGCGTGTGCTGGATCGCCGTATGGCCGTCAATCTGGCCGTGTATCGCTACGACTATGAGGACCTGCAGGTCGGCGCCAACGATGTGTCGGAGACTGGTGCGTTGCTGCTGCGAACCATCAACGCTGCATCCGCGAAAGTGGAAGGTGTGGATTTCGACGTGACGTACAGCCCGTCCGTCTTTCCGGATCTCACGCTGTACGCGGCTGCCAACTACAACCGCGCCCGCTTCGAGGACTTCAACAACGCCCCGTGCGGCAACGGCCAGACGATCGCGCAGGGCTGTGATCAGTTGATCAATCCGGCCACGGGTCGTTACACCTCACAGGATCTGGCAGGACGGCCACTCGTGCGCGCGCCCGAGTGGACCGGCAGCCTGGGCTTCGACTATGCGACGCCGATCGGCGAGAACCTGATGCTGTCGTTCGGTGCCACAGCGCGCTACAGCGACGAGTTCTACACGAACCTGGTCGAGCTGCCGGACTACAAGCAGGACGACTACATCAAGACCAGCGCCAACATCTCCCTCAAGGGACGCGACGATGCATGGGAAGTCGCGCTGATCGGTAACAATCTCGCGAACGAGATCACCGCCGGCCTGTGCTCGAACTCGAATACGCAGAACGGCACGGTGTTCGGCGGCCAGCTCGCGGGCGGTCCGGTGCAGGGCCCCGCGGGCTCGGATGAACTCGGTTGCGTAGCCGAGCGCGGCCGCGAAGTCTGGCTGCGCGTGATGTTCAAGCCGTCGGCGTTTCTGGGCGGCCGCTGAGCCGGGCTAACCCTCGCAGCTACACCGGCTGTAGCTGCGAGAGGTCGAAGAGGCCGCAAAGGACCGCATAAAAGAGAAGAGAATTTCTTTCTTCCAGACCCGCTGGCTTCTTTCATGCGGTCTTTTGCGGCGATTTCTCCTCTTTCAGTCCCTGAAGTTCGTGAACTGCATCGGCAGGTCGAGCTGCGCCTTGCGCACCATCGCGATCACGGCCTGAAGATCGTCCCGGCTCTTGCCGGTGACGCGCACCTGCTTGTCCTGGATCGCGGCCTGCACTTTCAGTTTCGAATCCTTGATCAGGCGTTGCACCTTCTTGCCGAGTTCGGTGTCGATGCCTTCGCGCAGCGTGACGACCTGCTTCGCGGTCGAGCCGGTGATGACGGGATCGTCGACCTTCATGCACTGCACGTCGATACCGCGCTTGCTCAGCTTCAGGCGCAGGATGTCCAGCATCTGCTTGAGCTGGAAATCCGCCTGCGCCGACAGCGTGATTACCAGGTCCTTGAGTTCGAATTTCGCGTTCGTTCCCTTGAAGTCGAAGCGCGTGCCGACCTCGCGGCTGGCCTGGTCCAGTGCGTTCGCCACTTCGTGGGCGTTGAGTTCGGAGACGATGTCGAAGGAGGGCATGGCACTACAGTGGATAGTTGAGAGTGGATGGTTTCAGAACACGATGCGGCGGCCTTCGCGGGTACTGATGCGTGCGGCTTCGATGATCTCGAGAACCTGCCGCGCCTCGTCGGCAGCGACAGGGGTCGCGGTACCCGTGGCCATACTTTGCCTCACGGCTTCATAGAATGTCAGCCAGCAGCCGCGTTCCGCGGGAATGACTTCGCGTTGCGAGGAAGTGGCAGAAATCAGCGTGCCCCATTGCTCCTGCGGTTCGATGCCGAAGCCGTCGTCGCGCGGGGTCATGCCGGCGCGCAGCTGGTCCTCCTGCGGATCGAGGCCGTGCTTGACGAAGGTCGCTTCGCTGCCATGGATGCAGTAACGGAAATCGCCGGGCCCCGCGAGCGAACTCACGCCCAGCGAAATACGCAGCGGGCCTTTGCCCATCAGGATCTCGAAGCCGTCATCGACTGTGCCGCCCTGGCGCTGCGCGAACACGTCGGCCTGCAGCCAGTCGGGACGGCCGAACAGGAACAGCGCCTGATCGATGAGGTGTGAGCCAAGGTCGTACAACATGCCGCTGCCCGGTTCGTCACGTTCGCGCCAGCGATCGGCGATCGTGGGACGGAAGCGATCCCACCGGGCACGGTACGACACGACCTGTCCGAAGCGCTGCTCGTGCAGCAGCTTGCGGATCGTCAGAAAGTCGCTGTCCCACCGCCGGTTCTGAAATGCGGCGAGCATGAGGTTGCGGCTGCGCGCGAGGTCGGCCAGCGAGTGCGCTTCGCCCGACGTGATACTGATGGGCTTGTCGACCACCACATGCCTGCCAGCCAGCAAGGCGCTGCGGGCCTGCGGCACATGCAATGGATTGGGCGAGGCGATGACCACGAGATCGATGTCGTCGCGTGCGATCAGTGATTCTGCCGAATCCAGCGCCACGGCGTTGCGGTAGACAGAAGCGAGTTCCTGCGTGCGACTCGTTACGACATACGGCAGTTCGATGCCGGCGGCCGTCAGCAGCGGCGCATGAAAGTACCGTCCTGCGAGACCGAAGCCGATCAAGCCTGCCCGAATCGTCATGCTGCGCATTATGTCGGCGTCGCCGTTGCCTGGCGAACGAATCGCCGGCATGTCGCGTCAGCCGTCATCAGCGGCCTGATGCAGGTGCAGCTCGAAACCGACGTGCCGGTGCTGTCGATGGTACTCACCCCGCAGCACTTTCACGATCACGCCGAACACCAGCGATTCTTCCACGATCACTTCGTCGTCAAGGGCCGCGAAGCGGCGCAGGCGTGTGTGCGGGTGATCGAGGCGCTGGCGCGTATCGACGTCCGCCCCCGTCTTCCTGTGGGTCAGGGTTTAGCTAACTTAAGCCGGTAGCGACTGTTTTTTCCGCCCCTTCCTCCGCTTGCGGGGGAAGGTTGGGATGGGGGCGAGCGAAGCGATCCGGTGTGTTTTTGCGCTGGCGC
>CAZBKC010000041.1:0-7899 GCA_964492345.1 uncultured Steroidobacter sp.
TCAACGGACAACTGTCAACCCGCTTAACTAAGCGCCATTGGCTTTAGCCTGACATTCTTAAGGCCGGCTGAAGCCGGCCCCACAGGAAGAGTAAGTAAACGCTGGTCAAGTCCTCATCTGTCATTCCCGCGCAGGCGGGAATCCATCTGAATCAGGAAGATGGGTCCCCGCCTGCGCGGGAATGACGACTTAATCAGTGCCTGCCGAAGAAAAATCAGACGGCCGCCGCTACCACTGCCAGTTCCAGGCGGCGTACGGTCTCGACTCCGGCTTCAAGAATGCAGCCCCCGCAGCGTAGTATCAGCGCACCGTTGATTGGGGGAGTTGCCGTATGGGTTCGCACTCATCTCTCTGCCGGCTGGGCCTCGCGTTCGCAGGCTTTGCCGTGCTATCCGCCTGCCAGGTTTCACCCGTATCCGACCTGCCCGAATCGCCCTTGCGCCTGCTCGATTCGCGGGCTATCGAACTGCCGCAGGATTGCCGGGCGGGCGGCAGCGTCATCGTCGATTTCACCGTGCTGGAAAGCGGTCAGACCGATGACATCCGTCCGGGTGCTGCACCCGAGTGTGTGCAGCAGGCGTTGACGGCCTGGGTCGCGTCCTTCCGTTACGCGCCGGTCGGGCGACGCACGCCCGCAACCGTGGAATGGTTGCTGGTGGAGGCGAGCAGGGGATCCTGATCCGGCCTGCCGCAACCCTGCAGCACGCCTCCGCGTCCAACGCGACAGACCGGCTGCCGACGGAACGCCTGCGTGACCAAGAAAATCTTCTGGGGACTGCTCGCCCTGCTGATCGTTGCAGGCGGGATCTACTGGGTGACGACGCGCCCCGAGCCTGCCGATACGCGCTACAGCGGCGCGTATGTGCTCGACGATGGCCTGTTCGTGTTCATTGCGCCGCGCGAGGGCGGGATCCTGCGCTATCGCACCATGGCCGGCGAGACCGGTGCGCTCTGGCCGGCGGGCAGGCATCGCTTCGTCGGAGGCAAGGGTTGGGCCGAGCGTGAGCCTGCGTATAACACCTTCACGTTCGAGATGGACGCGGAAGGCCATCCGGCGGCGCTCACCTGGGAACAGCCGGACACCGAGCCGCGCCGCGCCGCAGCCGTTGGCTTACAGGAACACATCGCGACCTTTGCGAGTGGCGAGCTCGCGCTGCGCGGCAAGCTGGTGATGCCGGCGACGCCGTGTCCGTGTCCGTCGGTCGTCGTCGTGCACGGCTCCGAGGATTACAGCGCGGTGGACCACTACGCTGAACCCTACATCTATGCGGCCAATGGCTTCGCCACGCTCGTCTACGACAAGCGCGGCACAGGCGAGTCCACGGGCAAGTACAGCCAGAATTTCCGGGTGCTGGCGGGCGATGTGCTGGCGGCGGTGAAGTGGCTGCGCGATCAGCCGGGCATCGCTCCCGACCGGGTGCATCTTGCAGGGTTCAGCCAGGGCGGCTGGATTGCGCCGCTCGCCGCTGCGCGCGATGCGAACATCAGGAGTGTGCTGATCGGTTACGGGCCGATGGTGCCGGTGACGGGCGAGGATCGCTGGGGCTATGTCCACGCCCTGCAGCAGAAGGGTTTCGGCGACGACGCCATTGCGCAGGCGGATCGCCTCAACGACGTGATCTCCGACATCCTGGATCGCGGCGTGAATCGCTGGAGCGAACTCGGCGCAATGCTCGATGAGGTGCGTGACGAGCCCTGGTTCGCGGCCGTGAAGGGCAGCGATTCGGCGCTCGGCCTCGTGGCGGAGACAAAGATGCCGCTGTGGATGGTCCGCACGTTCGCGTGGTGGAGGTTCGGCCGGGACACTCCGCCGTTCATCGACCGGCTCTACGATCCGGTGCCGACGCTCGCGGCACTGAAGTCGCCGAGCTACTGGATCTTCGGCGGTGCCGATTCCAGCATGCCGACGGACTGGACCATCGAGGCGCTGGAGAAGCTGCAGAAGCGCGGCCGGCCCATCGACTACTTCGTCTATCCCGAAGCCGATCACGGCATCCTGCGGTTCGAGACGCAGCCGGACGGGTCGCGCAAGGTGCTGGGTTACGAGCCGGATTACTACCGGCGCCAGGTCGACTGGCTGAAGCGTTCGGATCTGTAATATGGCTGCTGCGCAAGTTCGGCTACGCTCGCGCTTTTCGCCGGAACTGCCCCCTCCCTGACCCTCCCCCGCTTCGCAGGGGAGGGAACTGAAAGTTGTGTCCCTTCCTCCGCGCAGCGGGGGACAGGATGGGGGCGGGCTCGACGCTTCGACACCTGCCACTGCGGAAATCATGACCTCACCTTCCTTTCGCGACCTTCTCGAACAACGTCTGTCGCGCCGCCAGGTGCTGAGCGCCGGTGCGGCACTCGCGCCGCTCGCCGCGATGCCGTCGCTCTTCGCGGCGTCGCCGGCGCGGGCGGATATGTCGAAGCTCGGGTTCGCCGGCATCGCTGCCAGCGCCCGCGATGACATCCTGCTGCCGCCCGGCTACACGTACGACGTCGTCGTGCGCTGGGGCGAGAGTCTGTTCCCGAACGTGCCGGATCTCGATGCATCGAAGCTGCCGCAGGGTGTGCTGTTCGAGGCGAATGCCGCGGAGCTGCAGCGCTCGCGCTTCGGCCAGAACTGCGATGCCGTCCATTTCTTTCCGCTGGAACCGGACGGCCAGCGCGGCATCCTCTGCGTCAACAACGAATACACCGACGAAGCGCTGATGTATCCCGGCCATCCCGGCTTTGCCGGCGCGGTCAGCGGCGCGGGTCGCGAGTACGTGCGCAAGCATCCGCAGACCGTGAATGTGTCGATCGCGGCCACCGGCGTATCGGTCGTCGAAGTCGTGTGCGAGAAAGGCCGCTGGCGCATGGTGAAGGACTCGCGCCTCAACCGTCGCATCACCGCGGATTCGCCGATGGATCTGCAGGGACCGGCGCGCGGCGCCGCACTGATGCGCACCAGCGCCGATCCGTCCGGTGTGCGGGCGCTCGGCACGTTCGGCAACTGCGCCGGTGGCGAAACACCATGGGGAACTTATCTGACTGCCGAAGAGAACATCCAGGACTACTTCGGCAATCTCGAAGCACTGCGCGCACGCAAGGACGCGGATCGTCACATCGTCGATTCGCATCGCTGCTGGCGCATGTGGCGACAGCATTCGCTGTACGGCTGGGAGAACGTGCACGCGCGCTTCGACCTGTCGCAGGAACCGTGCGAGCCGTTCCGCTTCGGCTGGATCGTCGAGATCGATCCGCGCGATCCGCAACGCGCACCGGTCAAGCGCACGGCGCTCGGGCGCTTCGCACATGAAGGGGCCAGCCCGGTGATCGCGCCGGACGGGCGCATCGCCGTCTACATGGGCGACGACGACAAGTTCGAGTATGTCTACAAGTTCATTTCGACCGGCCGGTTCGATGCGAAGAACCCGTCGGCGAATCGTGATCTGCTGGATACGGGCACGCTGCATGTTGCGCGCTTCGATGCCAGCGGCCGCGGCCAGTGGCTGCCGCTGGTCTACGATGAGAAGGGACCGCTCAATGCCACAGCCGGTTTCCGCAACCAGGCCGAAGTACTCATCAAGGCACGCGCCGCGGCGCATCTGCTCGGCGCGACGCCGATGGATCGCCCGGAGGACGTCGAGGCGAATCCGGCCTCGGGCCGCATCTATATCGCCTGCACACGCAATGATTCGCGCACCGGCGAATCGTCGTTACGTCCTTACTCCGGACGGGACATCGACATGGGCCCGAACGCCGCCAATCCGCGCGGCCGTAACGAGTACGGCCACATCATCGAGATCCGCGAGGCCGGCGACGATCACACCTCGCTGGAATTCAGCTGGGAGGTGTTCATCCTCGCCGGCGATCCGCGCAAGGGCCGCCTGATCACGAACGCCGCCGACCTGCAGCCCGGTAGGCTCTCGACCAGCGACACCTACTTCGCCGGCTATGCGAAAGCCGACGACCTGGGCGCCCTCGGTTCGCCAGACAACATCGGCTTCGATCTCGCCGGCAATCTGTGGATCGTCACCGACGGCTCGCAACCGCAGGCAACCAACGATGGCTGCTGGGCCTGTCCGACATCAGGTCCGGATCGCGGCAAGCTGCAGCAGTTCATGAGCGGCCCGGTCGGTGCCGAAGTCTGCGGCGTGCAGTTCACGCCGGACAACAGGACGTTGTTCTTCAGCATCCAGCACCCGGGCGAGAACGGCAGCGTCGACGCACCGAAGAGCCACTGGCCCGACGGCGGCACGAGCCAGCCGCGTGCCAGCGTGATCGCGGTGCGGCGGGTGGATGGCGGGATCGTGGGGAGTTGAGGGGGACTTCAAGAAACGGAGAGCCGCAAAAGACCGCACAAAAGAAGTCAGGGGTTGAGGACAATGTCACTTACTTAACGAGTTGACGGTTGACAGTTGGCGGTTGTCCGTTGACGGTTGACGGTCGGAAAGGAAGGCATTTTTCTGGCCGTCAACCGTCAACCGTCAACGGACAACTGTCAACCTGCTTAACTGAGCGCCATTGGGGTTAAGGAAGAGAAATAGATGCCCTCTGTTCTACACCTTCACGTTCCTTTATGCGGTCTTTCGCGGCTCTCTTCCTCCGCTTACAGCACTTTCCCCGGATTCATGATCCCTTTCGGATCCAGCGCCTGCTTGATCGATTTCATGACCGAGAGCGCCACGGGATTCTTGTAGCGCTGCAGCGCGCCGCGTTTGAGCTGGCCGATGCCGTGTTCGGCGCTGAAGCTGCCGCCGTAGCGGGCGACGAGGTCGTGCACGGCGCGATTGATCCGCGGGGCGAGCGCTTCGAACGCCGCGGCGTCGCCCTGCGTGGGCTGGCTTGCATTGAAATGCAGGTTGCCGTCGCCGAGATGGCCGTAGGCCACGATCCGTGCTTCCGGTGCAATCTGCTGAATCGCGGCTGAGCCATCGACGATGAAGCGCGGCAGTTCACTGCTGCTCACCGAAATGTCGTGCTTGATGCTGGCGCCTTCGCGGCGTTGCGCTTCTGGAATGCTCTCGCGTAGCCGCCAGAATTTTTCCCGCTGCGCGTCGCTTGCGGCGATCACGGCGTTCCCTACGAGGCTCTCTTCCATCGCCTTCGCCAACTCGGCTTCGATGCCATCGCGCAGCCCGCTGTCGTAGCCGCCGCTGCCGATCTCCAGCAGTACATACCAGTTGTAGTGGTCGCTGAAGGGATCGGTCGTCTCGCGGACATTTTTCAGGACCATGTCGAGCGCGATGCGCGGCATGAGTTCGAAGGTGCTCACGCAATCGCAGCTCACGCTGCGCAGGCGGGACAACAGCTGCACCGCCGCAGCCGGTTCGGGGATCGCCAGAATCGCTGTCACGGTCGTGGCAGGTCGGGAGAACAGCTTGCACGAGGCTGCGGTGATGATGCCGAGGGTGCCTTCTGCCCCGATGAACAGATCGCGCAGGTCGTAGCCGGTGTTGTCCTTGCGCAGCGAACTCAAGCCATCGAGGATGCGGCCATCGGGCAGCACGACTTCGAGGCCCAGCACGAGGTCGCGCATCATCCCGTAACGAAGCACGGCGGTGCCCCCGGCATTCGTCGACAGGTTGCCGCCGATCTGGCACGAGCCTTCCGAGCCGAGGCTGAGCGGAAAGAGCCGGTCGGCCTCGAGCGCCGCGGCCTGTGCCTGGGCGAGGACGCAGCCGGCCTCCACGGTCATGGTGTAGTTGAGCGCGTCGACGCAGCGAATGCGTCGCATGCGTGAGAGCGAAACCACGATCTGCGAGCCGTCGGCACTCGGGGTTGCGCCACCGCAATAGCTGGTGTTGCCCCCCACCGGGACCACGCCGATGCCCGATTCGTTGCATAACCGCAGGATGGCCGCGACCTGTTCGGTGCTGTCCGGCCGCAGCACCAGCGGCGTCGCGCCGTGATACAGCCTGCGATGATCGACCGTGAAAGGCTCAAGATCGTCGGGCTGATCGAGGAAGCCCTGGGGGCCGACAATGGTCCGCAGGCGGTCCAGCGCATCGGCAGCGGGCAGGGAGCGGGTCGAGGCCATGGCCGGATTCTAAACTCAAGGGCGACTGGCGGGCGGAAAGTCCGCGGTCAACTGCTCGTACTCTTCCGGCTCGATGCGCTGCGCATCGGTGACTTTCGACGCGTGCAGTTCGCAGAAGAAATGACTGACATCGCCGTCCGTCCTGGCGACACCCGCGAGCAGCCGCCCGCCGTCTTCAACCGGCGAATCGATTTCCATCTGGAATGTGGCCCGCAGTGGCACGATGCGCGCGTCGAGCAGGGCTTTCTGACAGAACAATGCCGGGCACATCTGCCGCGTCTCGTCCGAATCCAGCGAATCGCAACCTTTCACGACCGTCGCCTTCTCGGTGCGCAGCAGTCCCGGTTCCTTGAGCGAGTCGAGCAGCGAGAACAGTCCCCACAGACACAGGGCGGCGACGCCGGTGAAGATGCCGAGACGGATGGGCAGCATGGGGAAGAAGGTACACAAGAAGGGCATGAAGAGACACAAAGACAGAAGATCATCGGAGCCGCAAAAGACCGCATAAAAGAAGAACAACGTTTTTCCGATCCGGAAACATGTTTTTCTTTTTTGCGGTCTTTTGCGGCCTCTTAGTTCTCGTTCTTCGATCAGGCAATAAAAAGCCCGGGTTCAGTCGCCTGAACCCGGGCCCGGTGTGGCGAGGACGCTCGCTCAGTTCGCGCTGCGCAGCGCGGCGATGCGCTCTTCCAGCGGCGGGTGCGTCATGAACAGACGCTTCAGGCCGTGACCCAGCGTGCCGCTGATGCCGAACGCAGCCATCTTGTCGGGCAGCGGCTGCGGATGCGCCTGGCGCAGACGCTCCAGCGCGCCGATCATCGACTGGCGACTGGCGAGATTCGCCCCGCCGGCATCCGCACGGAATTCGCGTTGCCGCGAAAACCACATGACGATCATGCTGGCGAGAATGCCGAGGACGAGTTGCGCCACGATGGTGGTGATCATGAACGCCGGGCCATGGCCGCGCTCGGTCTTGAAGATGACGCGGTCGACGACATGGCCGACGACACGCGACAGGAATATCACGAAGGTATTCACCACACCCTGGATCAGCGTGAGCGTGACCATGTCGCCGTTGGCGACGTGGCTGACTTCATGTGCCAGTACCGCCTCTGCCTCCTGCCGCGACATGCCGCGAAGCAGGCCGGTGCTGACGGCAACCAGCGCATGGTTGCGGCGCGCGCCCGTGGCGAAGGCGTTCATGTCGGGAGAGTTGAACACGCCGACTTCCGGCATGCCGATGCCGGCGGCCTGCGCCTGGCGGCGCACGGTTTCCACCAGCCACTGTTCGTCGGCGGTGCGCGGCTGCTCGATGACCTGCACGCCCATGGAGCGCTTGGCGCTCCACTTGGAGATCGCCAGCGAGATGAGAGAACCGGAGAAGCCCAGGACAGCGGAAAAGACCAGCAGATTGCCGATGTCGAGCCCGGTGCCCTGCTCATCGAGGATGCGGTCGACGCCGAGCAGGCGCAGCGTGACACTCAGCACCAGCAGGATGGCGATGTTGGTGGCGAGAAACAGGAAAATGCGCTTCATTCGAGCCCCGACTGATCATTCCGCGAAGAGTGCGGACTGCTGCTGCATGTGGGGATTCGGCGGACTGCTTTCAAGCGGGCAAGGTCGTGACCGCCGCCGGGCAGTCGCGACCGGCGGATCAGTTGTCGTCGCGATCGCTGTAGTCGTCGTCCATGTCATCGTCGTCTTCATCGTCGTCCCAGTCATCGTCGTCCTCGTCCCAGTCGTCGTCATCGTCGTCCAGGTCTTCTTCTTCCTCGTCGTCATCCCCGGACTCGCTGGCCCAGCCTTCGGGCTCCGAGGCGCGCTCCAGGTCGAGCTCATGCCAGGTGTCGAGATCGATTTCCTCGATGTCGCCGTTCTCGTACTGGATCTCG
>CAZBKC010000041.1:7909-14199 GCA_964492345.1 uncultured Steroidobacter sp.
CGAACCACTGCCCCTTGATCGGGTCGTAGTCTCTACCCACGTGACACCTCAAAAACGACGACAGGAATGGATTGCCTGCAGAACGCGCCTGGGCCTGCAGTTGACCGGCGGCAGGGATATTAGGGGGTTCGGCCGGTGGCAGGCAACAGAGCGGGTATGTTGTATCGGACAGGCATTTCATCGCGATCGTGCCGGATTCATGGCGCGTCGGCTGGTCGCGTGCAGGCTTCTGCTAGACTGCCGCGCGCCGCAAAGGAGCGAAGTTGGTCAGCATCGGCCGCTGCCGATGCATCGTCGCTTCGAGGCATTGCCGCGCGGCATCCGGCGGTCTGATTTTTGCCGTAGGGCAGTCCGCCGGCACAGACGGACACCGAGGTCAGCCACTGCATCTTTACAGCACCATGACATCGAGGGAACGCAAGACGGCGTCCGGGCCACTGACCCGGGCGAAGCGGGTGGTGATCAAGATCGGTTCGGCGTTGCTGGTGGAAGCTGCCACCGGGAGACTCAATCGCGCCTGGCTGGAAACACTGGCCGCGGATGTCGCGTCGCTGCGTGAGCGCGGCCAGGATGTGCTGATCGTCTCTTCCGGCGCCATCGCGCTGGGCCGGCGCCATCTGGGGTTCGGGCCTGGAAAGCTGAAGCTGGAAGAGAGCCAGGCTGCCGCCGCCGTGGGCCAGATCCGCCTTGCCCATGGGTGGAAGGACGTGCTCGAGCAGCATGGCCTCGCCGTGGCACAGATCCTGCTGACGTTCGCAGACACCGAGGAACGCCGCCGCTATCTCAATGCGCGCAGCACCCTTGGAACGTTGTTGCGGCTCGGGGCAATTCCGGTGATCAACGAGAACGACACGGTCGCGACTGCGGAAATCCGCTACGGCGACAACGATCGGCTGGCGGCCCGGGTGGCGCAGATGATGAGCGCCGACTGCCTGGTGCTGCTGTCCGACGTCGACGGGCTCTACACTGCCGATCCCACGCGCGATCCGTCGGCACAGTTCATTCCCGAGGTCAGGAAGATCACTACTGAGATCGAGCGGATGGCCGGTGGAGCCGCGTCTGCGGTCGGATCCGGCGGCATGGCCACGAAGATCGCAGCGGCGAAAATCGCGGTGACAGCGGGATGTCACATGTGCGTCGCCGCAGGACGCGAAATGCATCCGCTCAGGAGAATCGAGTCCGGCGCGCGCTGCAGTTGGTTCTACCCTGCATCCACGCCGGCGACCGTTCGCAAGCAGTGGATCGCGGGCACGCTCAAGGCCGCAGGCGAACTCTACGTGGATGCCGGTGCCGCGGCAGCGTTGCGACGGGGCAAGAGTCTGTTGCCTGCGGGCGTGAACCGGGTGGAAGGTCGTTTCGAACGCGGCGATGCGCTGGTCGTGCGCGACGCCGAAGGACTGGAAATCGCCCGCGGACTGTCGGCCTATTCGAGTGCCGATGCCGAACGATTGCGCGGCCGCAAGTCGGCCGAGATAGAGGCGCTGCTCGGTTTTCGCGGTCGCGACGAAATCATCCACCGTGACGACCTGGTGATCACGGTCGAGGCGTAGGCCTGCGCCGGGAATCACTGCCGCGATCCGCATGCAGGACCTGGGCAAGAAGTCAGCACGCACCGAGCGGGCCCTGCTGATCACCGTCGTGCTGAGCTTCCTGATGCTGGTGATTTCCACCGTCATCCTGATCGGCATTTCGCGCACGGCGGTGCGCACCGACGAATGGATCGCACAGACGCTCGACGTGAAGGAATCCCTCGACGCGCTGCTTACCGCCGTTACGGCCGCCGAAGCCGGACAGCGCGGCTACCTGATCACCGGCGAGGAACAGTTCCTCGCACCGGTCACGGATGCCGACGAAGCGATCGAGACGCAGATCGCGCAGCTTCGCGGACTGGTGGCCGACAATCCGGTGCAGGCGCAGCGCCTCGGGGCGCTGGCGCCATTGCTGGCCACATGGCTGGCGATCGTTGACGAGACGATCGATCTCGCGCGCCGCAACGAACTCAAGCGCATTGCGGAAGTCGTCAGCGTGCGCGGCGCGCCGATGATGCAGGACATTCGCGAGGGCATTGCGGCCATGGACGACAGCGAGTCCGCGTTGCTCATCCAGCGGCGTCGCGAAGCTGCAACCATTCGCGAACAGTTCGTTGCAGCGGTCGCCGGAATGATCCTGGTCGCCGGTGTGTTTGCCGTATTTGCATTGCTGAGCGTGCGCGCGTACATGCGCGGCCTCGACCAGAGTCGCGACCGCATCGCCGCCTATCAGGCAGAGCTGGAAACGCGTGTGGCCGAACGGACGGCGGAGCTGTCACGCACGACCGAGATGGCCCAGCGCGAGCGCAGCCGGGCCGAAACGCTGCTGACCGATGTGAATCACCGCGTCGGCAACAATCTCGCACTGGTTTCCTCGTTCCTCTCCATGCAGCAGCGGGCAGTGACAAGTCCGGAGGCAGCGAAGGCGCTGGCGGCGGCGCGGTCGAGAGTGCAGGCGGTGGCATCCGCACATCGCAAGCTGCGTCTTGGTGCCGACTTTGCCACCGTCAGGGCGGACGAGGTGCTCGGTGCGGTGCTCGACGATATCGGCGCGGGGCTGTCGCCGGATGGCCGCATCCGCATCAGCTACGACCTGCTGCCGCTCGAGATTCATGCGCGCGACGCCGTGTCGCTGGGTGTGCTGACGAGCGAACTGGTGATGAATGCAATCAAGCACGGCTTCACCGACGGCGAGTCCGGCGATGTGAGGGTGACGTTCGGCGCGGCAGCGGGCGGGCAGCCGTTTCTGGAAGTGAGCGACGACGGGGTGGGGTATGAAAACAAGAGCAATGAGCAACAGGACCCGGGGCGGCAGTCGGGCGGTGACGGTCTGGGCGTACGCATCATCGAGATGCTGGCACGCCAGTTCGGCAGCGAAGCGCGGCGTGAACCGTTGCGCCAGGGCACTCGGCCCGGCACCTGTGTACGCGTGGATCTCGCGCGACTCGATCTCATCCAGCCGCGCTGAAACAGCCTGGCGCACAGGTGCATCGCGTCGTGTGCATGCGCCTGCAGGCGAGGGTGGCGGGATCGCCGGCATCGTCAGCCGGCGCGATCACGATGCACTGCGAGGCCTGAAGATCCTGCTGGTCGAGGATGACTTCATCGTCGCCTTCGACATGCAGGTGCTGCTGCAGGATTGCGGTGCCGAGGTGCTGGGCCCTGCGTCGAGCGTCGCGGAAGGGCAGGCTCTCGCTGCGAGCCAGAAACCGCACGCAGCCGTGCTGGATGTCAATCTGAACGGCGAGTTCGTCTTTGCGCTGGCGCAGCAGTTGCGCGAGCAGGGCGTGCCGATGCTCTTTACCACTGCCCACATGGACGACGATGGATTGTTTTCCGAGTGCGATAAATCCGTGCCACGCGTCGCGAAGCCAGTGCTGCCGGCGGTGCTGATCGCGCAGTTGCGAAGACTGGTCGGAAGATGAGTTTCCTCCCCGCGTTCGCGGAGATTTAAGAAGTACCGATCCCTAGTGCTTGCGATTCTCCGGGATGTCGACGAAACGGCTCGCGGGCGGATCGCTCGCGGGGAAGGTGTCTTCGAGCGCCTCGTCGATGGCGGCATTGCTGCTGGCCCGCGGATGGTGCATCCGCCAGCGATAGGCGATGCCCTTGAGTGCCGGCGACACGATCATCCCGAGTGCGCCGAGCAGCGCGAGTGTTTCGATGGTGTCGAAAGCGGAAGATGGCCGGCGTCGCGACATGGGAATCTCCTGGATCAGATTTTCGGCGGCACGATGGGGTGCGACGTCGACAGGCCGCCATCCACGGGGAACGCCTGGCCATTGACGTACGATGCGTCGTCGGACGCCAGGAACAGCGCCATCTGTGCGATTTCCGCGGGCGCGCCTGCCCGACGCATGGGATTCAACTGCCCGATCTTGTGATCGGTTCCCCGCGCCCGCGCCTGTTCGAAGATCGGCCGCGTCATGCCGGTCTCGATGAGGCCGGGGCAGATGGCATTGATGCGCACACCGCTGCCATGAAGCTGCCACGCCGTGGTCTGCACCAGGCTGATCACACCGGCCTTGCTGGCGCTGTAAGGAGAACCGCCGGCACCTGAGCGCAATCCCGCCACCGACGCAGTGCAGATGATCGAGCCGCTGCGGCGCGGCGTCATGACACGGGCCGCATGCTTCACCGCCATGAACGTGCCGATCAGGTTGATCTTGAGGATCTCGGCCCAGTGTTCGGGTGTCTGATCCTGCAGCGGCACCACGCCGCCGCTCACGCCCGCATTCGCGAAGCACACATCGAGCGCGCCGAACTCCCGCACCGCCGTGTCGATGGCCGAGACCACGTTCGATTCGTCGGAAGAATCCTTTACCAGCGCGACGACTCTGCCGCCGGCGTCGCGGACCATCGCCGCCGTTTCCTCGACCGCCGCCGCACGGTCCAGTACGACGAGTTGCGCGCCCTCGGCCGCGAACAGAAGGGCGCTGGCGCGACCGATGCCGCTGGCTGCGCCGCTGATGAGTGCCGTCTTGCCTTCGAGTCGTTTCATCGCGGTCCTCGCTGTGATGGAAAAGGTCAGCCGGTAATGCCCGAGTCGCCACGCTGCGCGATGCTCACGATCGCATCGACGATCTGGTCGTGATACTGCGGCGGAAGGTCGTGGCCCATGCCGGGAATGATGCGCAGTTCGGCACCCGGAATGTTCTCGGCGGTGTCGCGGCCGCATGCGACCGGCACCAGCGGATCGTCGGCGCCATGCACGATCATCGTCGGCGTTGCGAGGCGGCGCAGTCTTTCGCGACGGTCGCCATTGGCCGTGACGGCCGCAAGCTGCCGTCCGAAGCCCGCCGGGTTGTAGTTGCGCTTCACTTCGGTGATCAGTCGTTCGCGCGCCGCGGCTTCATCGAACGGCGCGCCAGGGCTGCCGATGACGCGCAGCGTATTGAGGCTGTGCCGCAGGTACGCATCGAGATCGCTCGGATTCGGCGCGCGCGACATCAGCACCGCGGCGGCGGCCGGCGTCGGCGGCGGCAGTGCGGGATTTCCGGTGGTCGACATGATCGATGTCAGCGACAGCACACGCGGCGCGTAATCGACCGCCACGAGTTGCGCGATCATTCCGCCCATCGACGCACCGACGATATGGGCCTTCTCGATCCCGAGCGCATCCATCAGGCCCACGGTGTCGGCCGCCATGTCTTCCAGTGTGTACGGCACCCTGACCGGTAATCCCGCCATGCGGGCTGCGATGATCGTGGCGAGTTCCGGTACGGGTGCGCCATCCATCTTCGCCGACAGACCGATGTCGCGGTTGTCGAAACGGACGACACGGAAGCCGCGCTCGACGAGTTTGTCGCAGAAGCGCAGCGGCCACCGCACGAGCTGTGCGCCAAGGCCCATGATGAGCAGCAGGGCGGGGTGGGAAGCCGAACCGGACGATTCGTACTCGAACGACAGGCCGTTGACGCTGATCTGGGGCACTTCAGATTCCCGGGACAGGCAGGGCGGCGAGTTTGCAGGCGGGAATGCACTGCTGCAACACCCGGTGCGCCCCACAAATCTTCAGATGTCTGCGCAGCGGGCCCTGTGGCATTGTGCGCCGTCCTTTTTCGCACGTGCCGACGATGACGCCTCAATCGATACTCGATCGTGATTTCGGCCTGATCGCCGATCTGATCCGTGCCTACGCGGTTCACCAGCCGCAACATCCCGCGCTGATCCGGGACGAGTCGGTGCTGCGCTATGGTGAACTCGATGCGCTGATGGACCGTATTGCCGCGGCGTTACAGCGCGAAGGGCTGCAGCCGGGCGACGCCATCGCGATCTGCGCGACGGCGTGCGTCGAGTACGGCGCCGTGTTTCTCGGTGCGCTGCGTGCCGGTGTCGTCGTCGCACCGCTGGCGCCTTCGTCGACGGCCGACAGCCTCGGCATCATGCTGCGGGACTGCGGTGCGAAATGTGTGTTCCTCGATCAGTCCACGGCCGCGCTGGTCGACGCGGCACAAGCGCCAGCGACGGTGTTGCGCATCAGCCTCGATGATTCGAGCGCGGGCCGTCCGCTGCAATCCTGGCTTGCACCGCCGGGCGCCACGCCGCGGCCGGTCGTCGTCGATCCGTCGGCGCCGTTCAACATCATCTATTCGTCGGGCACCACCGGTGCGCCGAAGGGCATCGTGCAACCGCATCGCATGCGCTGGGCGCACGTTCGTCGCGCTGCGGGCTCTGGCTATGACGCACAGGCAGTCACGATCTGTTCGACGCCGCTGTACTCGAACACGACGCTCGTCAGTTTCTTTCCGGCGCTGGCCG
>CAZBKC010000042.1:0-5508 GCA_964492345.1 uncultured Steroidobacter sp.
CGCCTTCGCCTGTGCCAGCGTCGCGCGCGCGGCTGCGCCTGCAGCGTCAGCAGCGCATGCGTTTGATCGAGATAGCTGCCGTTCGCCCCCGACAGCACCAACGCATCGAAGTCGACCGGACCGGCCTGATTGGGCAGGCGCACCCACGCCGTGAACGTCTGCTGTGCATTCACCCCCAGATTGAACGTCCATACCAGTGAACCGGTTTGAACTTCTGCATCGACCGGATCGATCAGCGTGACGCCCGCCGGCAGCGGCAGCACTGCCGGGCCTGGGGTTGCGACTGCGCGGTTGGTCACCGTCAGGCGCAGCGGCACGACCTGCGCCGCGTAGCGTGTCGTATCGTTCGGCGCGATCTGGGTGAGCGCATTGCGCAGCAGCGCCGCATGCAGACTCTGAGTACCGGCGAGGGTCGCCTCGGCCAGCAGGTCATAGCCCACGTACACGCTCTTGCCGCGGCCGTAGTTATAGGAAGTCGCCGCCGTGTCGTAGAGAGACGTGTTCGCGAACGGGGCGATCTCCTGCGCCCCGTTCAACCGGATACGCAGCGCCTCGCTCGCCAGGCTGACGTTGACGGTGCCGGTCGGGCTCCACGGCGCCGCCAGGTTCACCGCATTGACGTGCGTCTGCCGGCCGAGCGGAATGATCCCCAGCGCCACATCGAAGCTGTGATGGCGATGATCGTGCTGACCCGCATCGAGCAGTCCTTCACCGCGATACACCGCCTCGCGCAGTTCCTTCTGCACCTGTTCAGGGAAACGTGAACTCATAGGCCGCAGGCGTGATAGCGGACTGCCGCTGCCAAGTGGCCCGCGAACGGCTCACGGAGAGCGACCAAGTCTGCAATTCGCGTGGCCGTCCCTCAATGAGACCCCGGGGAGTCAACAATGCAATGCACTGCCCTTTCTGCGGATCGCGCACGGACTCATATTGAATTGCCTCGACGCCGGCTGCGCGCGCCGCTTCTGCAAACGCCTGGCATCCCGCGTAGTCATGAGGATCAGTCCAGATCGCATGGTGCTGATCAAAGGGCGATGAACGCAGATCGACAGCGGCGCTGACTGAAATCAGGCTGCTGAACACAGTCTGCGGCTTGCTGTCGATCGCTTCCAGGTCGGGGCTGTCCATCAGAAAGCGCCACCGCCAGTACCCCAGCTCCGCGCAAGCGGTACGTGTCTCATCCGCGGCATAGAAAACGCCCGGTTGATGAGGTCCGCGAAAGCGCGACCCATAAACTGCAGGAGGGTATCGAAAAGGCGTCGCCAGCAAGTAGTGCAGATGCGCTGCGTCCGGACTCACGCGCGGCTTGGATGCTTCGAGCAATTGCTCGAGCAGCGCCTGCTCCTCCAGTGAATCAACCAGTGCGAGCGTCGCGACGATGTGCTGTGCTTCTACAGCGCGCCATGCAGTGCGCGCAAGCGGCGCGGCATCAGATGCGACCGCGCGCGGCGTCCAGGTACTGAAGGACACGGACCAATCCCTCTGCCGTTCGAATCATTTCGATGGGGCGCTCGCCGGCAAACGCCAGATTCGGCCCCTGCAGCCACTGCCGTGCCTGCGGCCCATGCCCAACGATGGCATCCAGTGAACGAAACAGCCGCACGAACAGGGTCGCGAACTCCCACTCTCGCCGTCGCTGCGGCTGCAATTGATACGTGCCCGCGAACAGTCGAGAGGCCGTCGCGCCACTGACACCCAGGACATCAGCAAGCGCCCCCTGGCTGATGCCAAGGTGCTTCGCGGCACGGGTCACGGCCTTGCTCATCGTGGCCGCCGCCTGCCCCGAATCCTGTCCGGACGTGTGAGGAATCGAACTCATTCGGCCTCTCTCTATAGGAAAATAATCTATTAATTCTTTCCAAAGAAAGCAAGGCCAATCCTAAGGGGTCCCCACGACAGTTGCACCACGACTGCCATTCTCCCCTTATATTATTGATTTAATGAGATTATTTAATGCTACTGGCTTAGCCGCTGTTCAACGCTGATTCCTAGCCTTCCCTGACAGCGACAGCCGCCCGTAGCCCTCGAACAGGCGCACGGGCTCCCGGCGTACCCCACTCGGAAGCAGAATCGAGGTGACACTTGGTTGCATGACACGGCCTCCAGGTCACCGCACCTCAATATTTGTTGGTGGTTGAGGGACGAATGAGACTGGCGGCTCGGGCGGCTGCTGCGGCAACTCGCTTTCGGCGACCCGGTTCATCGTGGCAGGCAAGGCGGTTGCCGCAGCGGGCTCATCAGCCGTAGCCACTCTTGGTTCTGTCTCTGCCTCTTCAACATGCGATTCCAGTTGAAGATCTGGAACGATCACTCGTTCTGCCGCATGGTCGCTCAGAGTTGAAAGGCCAAGAGATCGTGTTGGTGCCTGATGGAGAACGGATGGAATTGTGATGGCGCCAAGAACGAGGGAGCTAACGGCGTACGGCAGCAGCATCTCTATCCAGCCTGCATGACCTTGTACCTTGTCTTTGAACTCTATTGGACCGGTGACCGACTCCTCTACTTGGCTGTCAAGAAGCGGGCATTGGCCGAAGCCAGGAATGAACCATTGAGAAACACCCAACTCGCCTCGGTCGGTGCCGGGACGGGAAACCGGGACAACTATTAGATCCGACGCTTCTATCTCGGTTAACGAACGGTGTCCGCTCCTGGCCGGAAGCGGACACGGCCAGATTTTGGTTCTCACTACGGTCAGACTCTGAGTTCGCACGACTCTTATCCAATTGCACGTCAAAAAATACCGCTCTCAGCCAAGGTATCGCAGTACCGAGCGGTTGCTGCGAGCGGTGGCTCACCATGACGCCTACGGGGTTGCATCATGCGATGGCAAATCGGCGGCGTGCTGGGCACGCAGTGCATCCCAGCGTGCGTACTGCTGCGCTTTGCGAGGATCCGGATCGTGCTCGTCCTTGAGCCAGTAGCACCACCAGTCGAGCGCGCGGCCCTGCAGTGCCAGGATCTGCGTCGGATTCTGCAGGCCGTGGCTGCCGTGCTCGAGATCCGGAATGAAGTAGTACTCGACGGGCTTGTGCAGATAGCGCAGTCGGCTGAACAGCTCCCAGCCGGCAAGTTCCATGCGCGGCGAGGTTCGCGTCAGCAGCAGCGGCGTGCGAAAGCGCTCCACGTTCCAGGCGGGCGACTGCTCGATCCAGCGTTGCAGACCTGCGCCGAACGGCGCGGCACCGATCATCTCCTGGCCCGAGGAGAATGCCCATCCCGAAAGCGCCGCCTGCAGGTAACTGCCATCCTTGTTGTCGTCCGTCAGCGCCGCTGCATACGGGAAGCGGCCGCGCGCCAGCGCATAGGTCGTGAGCCACCCCGACGCACTGAAGCCCATGATGCCGACGCGCTCGCGATCGACGAGGCCCTCGGCCACCAGCTGTTCGATGATGTTCTCCAGCGCATCGAGCCGCGCGTTCACCTGAGCGGGCGCCTCGGCGCGCGACGGCCCATGCAGTACGAACATGTCCCGACCCGCGAGCAGCTGCGCGATGTACGCCGAGCGCCCCGGCCCCAGCGCCGGCCCTTCATGCCCATACAGCGAGAACTCGCCGCGCGGCGCGAACGCATACGTCTGGAACACCAGCGGATAGCGGCGTCCCGGCTGATAGTTCACTGGAAAATAGAGCCGACCTTCCCACGGCGCACCGTCCGACGTGGTCCGATGTACCCAGTCCACGCGACCGAGCCGGATCTGCGTGCCGAGCGCAGGATTCGGGTCCAGCACGACGTGCTCCTGGCCGCTCGCTTCATTGCGGGCGACCAGCACCGGCGGCTGGGTCAGGCTTTGCCTCACATCTACTTGGACCCGCGAGGCACCCCCAGCCGCACTCATATGTGCCGCCCGGCCATCACGGGCGCGCGTCCACACGCCGGCGCGCCGCTGTAACGCCAGCGTCGACCCATCCGCCAGCCGGATCTCGATCCACTCATCTTCAGTCCAGCGGATCTGCCGGATCGCGCCTGCCTGCGCGCCCGGCACCGGCACCCGCCGATAGCGACCCGACCGCACCTCCACATCGGCCACTGCCAACCCGGCCAGTCCGTCGGCATCGGCGCTGGCTACCGGCAGAAACGTCGGCCCCAGCACCACGCGATCCCCTCGCGGCGACCAGGCGATTCGTGTGCGGCCGAGCGGATGGTTGGGTACCTCCCACAGCGCACGCGCTGTCGCGCGGTGGACATCGACGACGAACAGTTTCTCGAACTGTCGCGCGTAGTAGGACTGTGGATCCTGACGCAGTGCCTGCCCCATATGCTGGAAGTGCTCGAGCGTGTACTGCGTCCATGCCGGCGGCACGGCATCACCCGCCAGCGAATGCGGCGTGATGGCAAAGCGTCCGTCGCGTGCGAACACCGGCGGCGACAGCAACGGCAGGTAGCGGCTCGTCGCCTCGCCACCCTCGAAGGCGATGCGCCGCGCCACCGACTGCGCGTCCGTCACGACGAAGCGTTCATTGAACATCCAGTCCCAGGCACCGCGCACGCCGCTCAACAGTTCCGGCACGTCCTGATCGGTGACGACGTAGCCATCACGTTGCCGCTGCTGCAAACGCGTGCGATCCAGCTCCGTGGTGGCCGTGTACATCAGCGTCCCTTGCGGCGACATGCCGAACTGGATCACCGGGGTCGGATGCCGCGTCACCGGCATGACCGTGCCCTGCGACACCTCTGCCGCGAACACCTGCCGCACGCCGCGCTCATCCTCCCAGAAGAACGCCAGCCGCTGCTCGTCCATCCATACCGGCGCATTCATGCCGGGTGTGGTCAGTTCATCGCTGCCAAAATTTTCCTCGTAGGTTGCCCCGCGCCCCTGCGAGAACATTCGCACCACTGTGCGCGGGGTTGCCGCAGCGAGCGAGGTCAGATCGCCAACCTTGAGTTCCCACCACACCCCATCGCGGGCCACATCGCCCTGCACCAGCACGACGGCATAGTGACGACCTGCCGGCGACACGAACACGGCATTGCGCTGACGGTCCGTCATGAAGCGCACTGATTCGATCGCATCGGTCAGAGTGAGCACCCGCGGACGAAGCTGCGGCAACGGCTCCGCCACCGCGGCACCGGCAAGCCACGCCAGCCCCAGGCTCGCCAGAAACGCCAGCGAGAGCCGCTGGCGTTGCTTGGAGTAACTGCGCATGTCAGAAGCGCTTTGACAGATTGATGTAGCCGAAGCGCTGGCGAAGATCGCCCTGCGACAGGTCGTAGCCGAAGGGCGCCCCGATCTCCGCGAACGGCGGCGCCTCATCGAACAGATTCACCACCCCTGCCTGCAGCGACAGGCCCCTGAGCCATATCGATGCGTTCGCCGCGCGCCGGAAGTCGAGGCTCACCTGCGCATCGACGAGGACCTGATCCTCCACACGTCGCCCAGTGGGCACACCGATGGCATTCGCATCGTCATACGACGGAATGTAGCGTGCATTGACCGCTGCGCCCCATACCTGGCGCTGCCAGCTCACGCCACCCACCACGCGCCAGCGCAGGATCGTGCCTTCCTGGTTG
>CAZBKC010000042.1:5518-14199 GCA_964492345.1 uncultured Steroidobacter sp.
GATCGAGCGGCGGCGTGCCCGGCGCCTGGCCCGCATCGTAGTGGTTGATCCAGGTCGCCGTCAGACTCGGCAGCCAGTCGCCCCACGACGACGACAACGACCAGCGCAGAGCGAGATCCACACCGTCCGTCTCGAGCGTGCCGAAATTGAGATTGGAAGTATCGATACTCAACACCGTCCCTGGCAGTCCCGCCGCCACATCGGCGGGCGTCGGATCGGCACGCACCACCCGCTCCGGGAACAGCGCCTCGTTCGCCAGCACGAGCTGCTCGGAGAAGGCGCGCACACGATCCTCAAGCTCGATGCGCCAGTACGTAGCCGTCAGCGCAAGACCGTTGAGCGCCTGTGGCGACCACCTGATGCCAGCGGTCCATGAGGTTGCCTCAATCGGCTGCAACGACGGGTTGCCACCGATGATCGCGGTCACCAGGGCCAGCTCATCGTTACGTCGCGGGTCGATGACCGGCGTGTCATCGAAGGCGATCTGCGGGCTGTAGAGTTCGAAGAGCGACGGCGGCCGGAAACTCTCACCGTAGGCAGCTCTCACCGACAGTCCTGCCATTGGCAACCACGTCAGCGCGTACTGCGGGCTGAAGCTGCCACCGAAATCGCTGTATTCGTCCTGTCGCGCCGCCAGCGTCAGCGACAGTCCCTGCACGGCCGGAATGTGCATGGACTCGCTGACCAACGGGACGCGGGCTTCCGCGAAGGCCGCCGACACCGTCCGACCGGCATCGACGAACACCACGCCATCGAACAGCACGTCCTCCTCGCGATATTCACCGCCCAGGACCACCTCGAGCGATCCCGCCGGCAACGTTCCCAGGTGGCCGCGGATGAATCCACTGACCTGCTGCGCCTGCGAGGCGTAGCGGTTAACGACCGGATCGGCGATGAGCGAACTGAGCAGTGCCTGCGATCCGCCCGGTCCATCTTGGAACGGGTTGAGCGCCTGAGTCGGATCGCTCGCCGCCAGCGCGGCAGCCACCCGCGCGGCCGAAGCCGCATTCTGCGTCCAGGACTGGCCGTCCTCGTCGGAATACAGATACGACAGCTCCCAATCCCACGCGCCCAGCGCGCCGCGCGCACCAGCTACCGCCCGGATCGACTGCGCCTCCACGATCGATTCCCGCGGTCCAATGCCGGTCAGCAAGAAGTTCGAACTCACCGGCACGCCGAACGGATTGAAGGGATTCGACACCGGCACGAGCGCGGCACTGAGCGACGACGGCGCGGTCTGTGCGGTTGAACTGCGATCCGTGTAGAGCCCCTCAACAAATAGCGTCAACGCCGAATTCGCCTCGAAAGTGCCTGTCACCAACGCACTTGCTCGCTCCGCCTCCGGCACGATCGACTGGTAGCGCTGCAGGCTTTCCAGGTTTCGCATACCCGCCGTGTTCAGGAAATCCTCCGGCGTCAATCCCACCCCGCTGCTCCCGACTGGCACCGCCGCCGTTCGCGAAGGCAGGCCCGGCAAGTTGGCGGTGGTCCGTGAGGTGACGTTGCCAGGATTGGCGTTGGGTGACCGCTGATCGACGCTGCCGAAGCGCGTGTAGTCCTGATCGCGCAACCGTTCACGCGCTTCGCCCAGCAGATACTCCCGCTCGAACCAGTCCAGCGCCACGGTTCCAACGAAGCGCTCTGTCGACACGCCGGCGCCGAGCGAGGCTCGATACTCCTCCGCTCCGTCCTTCGCGGTCCCATAGCGCAAATCGAACTGCGGCATCTCGATATCGTTCTTCAGCACGATGTTCACGACACCGCCCACGGCATCGGCGCCATAGATCGCTGAGGCGCCATCCGACAACACATCCACACGCTCGACGGCCGACAGCGGCAGCGTATTCAGGTCGAAGGCATTCGAGGCGATCTGCGGTGCTGAGGTCACCGCCCGCCGACCATTGATAAGCACGAGCGTCATATCGGCGCCGATGCCGCGCATCTCGACAAACTGCGCAGCGCCGAAGCGAAAGTTCTCCGCACGCGTGAATGGCTGCTGCGGCAGATACTTCAGCAGATCGGCCACACTGGCGGCACCCAGCTCCTCGATGCGCGCGCGATCGAACACAGTGACCGTGGACGGCACTGCGGTTCCGCGCAGGCGCGAGCCCGTGACAATGATCTCCTCGAGTTCCACAACATCCTTTGGAGAAACTGCCGTTCTCTCGTCAACCAGTGGACCTCGAGACGAAGAAGACTGGGATGGAAACACCTCCGCCTGCGCCAGCCTCACCTGACCATTCTTCGTTGCGTCGACTGCCGTCCTCTTGCTCTGCCCCGCCTTCCTATCACTGACAGCGACTTCCGGCCCTGTCACTGCGATCGTGCGTTGATTCACGATCTTGTATGTCAGTCCACTGGAACCGAGCAGCGACTTCAGCGCCTCGTCCATCGAATACGTGCCCGCCAGAGGACCGACCACGACGCTGCCATCCACGGTATCGACGAAGCGTGCCACCTGTAGACCCGTCTGGCTGGCGAACGCTTTCAATGCGGTGTCGAGCGACTGCCGCGGAATGTTGAGATCGTAGTTCTTGATCACAGCCTGTGCCGAGACCGGCACGATCGTGGCGCACAGCGCCAACGCAATCGACACGCGCAATACTTTCATGGCCATCCTCCCCGCCCGTTGTGAGATCAGATGTGTGGGCGGGTAAGAGACCGTACGAGGCGCCAACGCGGACCCCCGTCTACTGTGAAATGTCTGCGGCATCATTCTGCACGGAGGCAATGGTGATGCTGTGGCTCTCGCTGCGCACGACGCGCACCGACGCCACTGATTCGATAAACGCGATGAAAGATTCTGGATCGGATGCATCGAAGACCGCACTGATGGGACGACTCGCAAGCACATCATCCGCGACGTGCATCTGCAGGCGGTTGTAGCGATTGAATTCCGCCACCGCATTCGCAACCGACTCGTTCTCAAACACAAGCCGACCCGCGGCCCACGCCAGTGCCCGTTCACTGTCCACTTGGCGCACTGACCCGACTTGGCCAGGACGCGGCACCGCGACCTGCTGTCCCGCTGCGAGCGCGATTTCCGGTAGTTTCGGCGGCGCCTCGCTGAACGGCAGGGCCCATTTCGGCGTGTCGTTCACCGTCACTCGCCCTTCGGCAACGGTGATGAGAATGCCCCGACCGCGCTGCTCCACACCGAACGCAGTACCCACCGCCCGCACCACCGTCCGCTCGGCTTCGACAAAGAACGGCCGCGACGTATCCTTGGCCACCTTGAACAGCGTCACGCCATAGTCGAACGCGATGCGACGCTCGTGCGTCCGAAACCGCACATGCAACTGGGTTTCCGGCCCCACCTGCAACACGCTGCCATCGGGCAGCGTCACTTCACGCCGCTCGCCCCGCCCGGTGGTAATCGTCTCGCCTCTCAAATTTCCGCCGAGCCAAAGTGCCGCGATGGCAAGCACACACACGCCAGCCGCCAGCGACGTGAACCACGGACGCCGCATCACCCTGCCATGCGAGGGATTGATCTTCGCCGCCAGGTCAAGCATGGATATGCGCTGCGCATCGTGCTCGCTCGATCCAGTGCCCGGAAAGCTCACGACACCGCGTTCGCGACTGGGCCGCTCGGTAACAATGTGCGCCCAGCGCTCGAACGATTCGAGCGCCCCGTTTACCTGGGCGACGCGCAGCATCTCGGCGACATGCAGCGAGGACTCTCGCAGCCAGTCGATGAACTGCTCGCGCTCTGCGCGCGACATCTCACCGCCCGAGAGGTGCATCCACCACTCGGCCGCTTCCTCGCTGACGCGTCGGCGTCGTTCAGTTGCGTCCATGACGCCCCCCTACGATTTCTGGATTCAGTTCGAGACGCAACTTGGCATAGCTCTTCGCCAGGCTGCGCTTGACGGCGCGAGGAGAAAGTCCGGTCCGCTCGGCGATCTGCGCGTACCCGAGTTCCTCCGCAAAGTGCAGTTTCAAGATATCGCGTTGCGCCGGCGACAAGGTATTGATGGCCCGCTCGATCTCCGTCTGCGCGGCGTCGCGCGCCACCAGCGCTTCGGGCTGCTCTTCGGCCGGCAGTTCCGCCAGCCATTTCGGCTCATGCGGGTAGCGATGCCGGGCGCGGATTGCCCATTCCGCGGCGACGTTCGAGGCCATCTTGAATAGGTAGGCCTGCGGATGCTCGACCAGTTCGGCGCGGTCGTAACGCAACAGGCGCATGAACACTTCCTGTGCCACATCGTCCAGATCCGCCGTGCGCACGGCGCCGCGGGCGACCAGGAACTTCCGCAACGGCGTGCGCCACTGGCGGAACCAGTCACTCAGGCGTCCTTTCGGTGGGACTTGTGTCATGTCAGGGTGCTGGGCAGATGTTTACACGTCTCTAAGACCGCACGACGCGACTCGGTGGCCCCCAGATCAAGACAAACTTTCCTACGGCCCGCCGTGCGGCACTGTCGGTGAACGCAGGAAACGTCGCCCGCAGTCGCGGCTAGAGTCGGCGATGCCGCAGCGAGGCAGCGTTCGGACCCTGTCTTCCCGCGCCGCGCGCATTCTTCGCCACCGCTCAGGACGTGCAATGGCACGTCGAGTGCCTGCTTCGGGCAACAACGAATCGTCGTGCGGGGCATGTCGTCGTACGACCAACAAGCCAACATTGTCACGCATGCACATCCTCACTGCGGCGCACGCCACCTGCATGGGTCCGCTGAGCGCATTGGACTCCCGTCGGATCACTAAGCGACTGATTTCTCTGTGACGTGGCACTGCCTCGGGCCGGCCTTCACAGGCGAGATGCACTGCTGCATCGTCACTATCGAGCGCAACTGCTTCGTTGCTACTTGCGCTTCGCTCCCATCAGTTCCAGCGTCGGCCTCGCCACCGCGGATGGCATTCATCAACGTGAATGAGGAGTACGACCATGAGCGACGAACTGAGACTCATCGATCTGGGCGACGCCACCGTCGAAACGCGCGAAGCACCTGGCGTCGACAAACCCGACGACAACTTCGGCATCGGACGGGATCTTCTGGGCTGATCATCACTGCCAGTGACAAGCGGGGCGTGTCCGCAAGGCACGCCCCGCTCAATCGACATCGCAACCGACCGCAGCGATCGATGGTCTTCGATGCCACACAAATAGCCCGCTCAATGGCAATGCTGCCTCGCTACGCGCTGCCACCGCACATCTATCTGTGCCGATTCGCAACGGCCGCCGTGCTGCTGGATCTGCAGCGCAACCGCTACCTCGGGATCGATGCGGGCGACAGCGACGAACTCACCAGCCTGCTCGATACCGCGCCGCGGTCAGGACTGCAGCCGGACAGCAGCATCGGAGTCCACGATGTACAGCCTAAGCGCTGGGTCGACCGGGGCCTGCTGGAACTCACGTGCCATCCGTCACGCCCCTTTGCACCGAACTCAGCCAACCGATCCACCGCGCTGACCTCTCTCGTTGATGCACGCGGTCAACAAATGCGCATCCGTCCTCGCGATGTCACGCGATTCATCCGGGCCTGCCTGCGCGTCAGGCGCGCTCTTCGCACTGACACGCTGTGGCGCATCGCATGTGATCTGCACGCGCGACGTACGCGGCTCGCCATCGATCCGGATGCGAAGATCACAGAATTGACCCAGGCGACCATGTTCTTCCGGAGCCTTCGCCCGCTCGCATTCGCGGCACGCGAGCAATGTCTCTTTCATGCGCTGGCGCTGACGTGGTTCCTGACGGCCTGCCGGCTTCCCGCAACGTGGATCATCGGCGTGCGTCTGCATCCCTGGGGCGCACATAGCTGGGTGCAGCACGGCTCGATGATCCTGGATGCGACGCCGGAGTCCGTGCACGAATACCAGCCCATCGTCGCGGTCTAGCACGTGTTCCGCTACTTCGCCGGCGTGTGGAATGCAGCGAGCCGCCTCGAATGTGAAGCGGCGCGTCGCCTGCGCGCGCGACCGCCGCAGCGCTCCTCGCAGTGGCAATGCATGATCGAGGTACCGGGCTTCTTCGTCTTCTGCGCCGATGCACAGCGCGGCCTGCACTGCCATCGATTGTCCGGGAATGCCGGCGTCGTCCTGGGTTCATTGTTCGAACGTCACCATGACCTGCTTGATGATGCTCCATGCGCTCACGCACAACTGGACGGCGCCGCGACGCAGCGACTTGTCGAGTCACATGGGCGCTCCTTGATCGAACACTACTGGGGCAACTACGTCGCCTTCCTCTACGATTCCCAGAGTGTGACGGTCCTCGTATCGCCGGCCGGTCGCATTCCCTGCCTGTCGAGTCCAATCGACAACATCACGTGCTTCTACTCCCGCCTGACCGATGCGCTGGCGCTGGGCCTGCCATCTCCCACGCCCTCACACATATATATAAGAAGGCGGGTGCTCGGGCAGTCGCCGGACTCGGGCAATCCCCTACACGAGGTCACCCGGCTGTTCCGCGGCGAAGCCCTCCGGATTCAGGCACAGGTCCATCCGCTACGCATCGAGCGTCGCCTGCTTTGGAATCCGCATCGGTTCACGCAACCCGACCAGCAGATCGACACACCGCAACGGACGGCGCCGGCCATGCGCAATGTCATTCGTTCATGCACGCAAACTCTTGCGCGTGACTACGACCACGTGCAGCTGCGCCTGTCCGGCGGCCTCGACTCCTCCATCATCGCCGGATGCCTGCGCGGCACGCCCGCGCATGTCGCCTGCCATACCTACTTCACTGCTGACACCAGGGCCGACCCGCGACCATGGGCTCGACTCGCTGCTGCGCACGGCGGCTACCCGCTCGCTGAGTGCACCATTCATCCGGAACAACTGCAACTGCCTCATCTCGCATGTCTGCGGCGGTCCGCAGATGCAGTGTCACGACTCGAGTATCTCGCACGCGCACAGATGGAACGCGCGTTGTGCCAGAAACATGTGTTCTGCGCCGTGTTCACCGGCGACGGCGGCGACGCCGGGTTCTGCAGCGACTGCGTTGCGCTGGCCCTCACCCAGCACCTGCATCACCATGGCCTCACCCGGCACACTTGGAACTTGGCACGCCAAGTCGCGCTCGCGACCCATCGCTCCCATTGGTACGTGCTGCATCAGGCACTACGGCGCCGGCGACACGCGCTGCCGTGGGTCGATCCGTTGCACATCGATCCCCTGCAAATGCAGCTGGTTGCACCGGACCTCATGGCCACTCGCACTACCTCGCTCAGGCATCCATGGGTCGGCACCGATGACAACGAATCCCAGCTGACGTTCTACCGCCTCGGTCTTCTCGTTCACCCGATCGACGAGTTCGACCTGTCCGTGGAAGCGGATGCCCCCACCCCCGAGATCGTCCATCCCCTGTGCGCACAGCCGGTGGTGGAACTGCTGCTGCGGATTCCCGTGTACTGCCACTTCGAAGCTGGCCGTGACCGTGGTCTGGCGCGCCGGGCATTTGCGCAGGACGCTTCGGCGCCCAATCTGGAACGGACGTGGAAAGACAGGGCTCCCGGCTTTCTAAGTCAGCTGATCGTCCAACACGTCGACTGGCTGCGCGAAACACTGCTCGAGGGCATACTGGTCAAGCAGCGATATCTCGACCGTGACAAAGTGGCGGCTGCGCTCGCATTTGCGCCCTCGCGCAGCAGCGTCAATCCCGCGGAGATCATTCGGCATCTGGACGTCGAACTCTGGGCACGTCAGTGGCAGGCGGGCTGACCGCCGACATCTCTCCTCCAGGTAGCTCATGCTGGCTCACGTCCTCATGAGCCTGCAGCTCCCGCAGTGCACGCCAGCGGCGATGCTGCGCTTCGTCGTCGGCTCCGGCCGAATCCTTGCTCTGCAACCAGAAACGGAACCAGTCGATCACGCGCGACTGGATCGCGATCAGCTGTTCTGGATTCTGGGTATTGTGCACGCCGAAGGAGGCATTCGGGATCACCCACATTTCCACGGGCTTCTTGAGATATCGCAGCCGTTCGAACAATTCCCAATGCAGCAGCACGCCCACGAGTGCGCTGGACTGCTCGATCTGCAGGAGCGGCGCACGGATCCGTTCCGCATTGAACGAGGCTGATGAGGACAGCCACTGCACCAGCCCGGCGCCGAAGGGCGATGCACCATTCACTTCTTCCGCGCTCGAGTCATACCCCATCAGTGTCTGCGCGACGTAGTAGGGCTGCCAGTGATCGACCGCGATGGCAGCGGCATAGGGAAACGACGACTGCGCCAGCGCATATTCGACATAGAAGCCATTGCGACTGAAGCCGATGAGTCCGACGCGTGTGCCATCCACACGGCCGGCATCGATCAGATACCGGGCGGCATCTTCGAAGGCGCGCGAGCGGATCGCTGCTTCCTGCGGCGTGCCGCTACCTGTCTCTCCTGTGACATTCAACTGCAACACCAGCACATCGTGCTGCGCCAGCAACCGCCCCGGATACGGCGGGATCAGTGTCGGCCCCAGCCCATAGCCGTGCAGAAAGCCGTAGAGCGTGAACTCCTCACTGATCGGACTGCCGTAGACGCTCTGGATGACCAGCGGATAGCGTCGCGTCGGATCATAGCGCGGCGGATAGAAAAGCATCCCTTGCCAGAGCACACCCCCCTCACCCGGCCCTTCCACAATTTCCGTGTGTCCCAGATCAAAGCGTTTCGAGAGCCCGGGATTCGGATCGATCACGATCACGCTCTGCGCAGACGCATCGGCCACAGCCACCAGAACGGGCGGCGTGTCG
>CAZBKC010000043.1:0-13995 GCA_964492345.1 uncultured Steroidobacter sp.
GCGCGTGCTCGGACTTGCAGGCCTGGCGCAGCGGCCGTGAGGTCGAAGCGGTTTCTACGGGTTTCTACGTGTACCGCAAACGCGGGTTGGGGTGCCCTGTATGAATGCTCGCAGCCTCGCCCCAAGCGGACAGTGGCCGCCGACTCTTGCCGGCCACTACCAGTCGTCGAAAGTTCATCTCTACACCGGACGCTCAGCCCCGACTGAAGCAGCCGCCGCCTTGGGTTCACATCGCCCAGTACCTGACGAACACGTCGTTCAGGCTGACCAACGTGACCTGCAGGCTATCAACTCGCTCTCGTTCGGCCAAGTACTTCGTGAGTATTGCGGTGCGGCGATCGTCGCTGAAACGGTTCGCGCCCTTGTCCCTGCTGCGGTCGACATCGCGGATGCCGTTCGTTGCTACGTAGCGGATGCCCTGTTCCCTTGCCCAATCGAGAACGGCATCCAGCTTGGCGAGCAGATCGGTGTCAGTCATGCCGTTGTTGACGCCTGCGGGCACAAACCACAACCATGTGTTCGGGTCGAGGCGCAGCGGCAAGTCGGTGTCCTCGAACGGGTTCACGATGTTCCGCACGCCAGGGTTCGAGTCCCTGAACGCGTGCCACGAAGGCCCCATTTCGTTGTATCCAATGTGCCCAAAGACGATGGTCAGACGCGGACCAGGCCCATGTACGGAGTCGAAGATGTTTCCTTGTCGCAGCTCAGAGACAAGGGTCTGCCGCGGGCTGGCCTCATGCCCCGGGCCGGGGGAAATCGTTTCACACTTGGTTGGCATGTCGCATCTCCTTCGAACGGGTCAAAACAGGCCCGGCGTGGCCTCGTAGTGTTGGAGCTTGAGACGCCGCACGGCGTCGGGCATTGCGCATCTACCGCCCGTGTCCACGATCGCCAGCGTGCCACCAGTCGCGCACGCCCTTAGCTACCTGATAGGCCAGCAGCGCCGCGAGCAACGCAAACGCGATCCCTGCGATGAAGCAAAGGATCTCCAGGGCGACCCACAGTGGCACCGCCATGATGTCGATCGGCACTGGCTTCCAACGCTCGCTCGTGTATCGGTCACGCAATTCATCACGCGCCGAAGTCACGCACTCGGCGATCTTCAGCGTCAGCGCCATCAACAAGAACAGGCTCAGTACTCCGGCGCCGATGATCGCCACGTCATGCCACGGGAACTGTGTCGGACTTGGCATTCAGTACCTCCTTGCCTTGAAACACATGGATTGATCAAGCTCGAATGATCGACCTGTAGGGCGACACTATCTGTCGTCGCAAAGCGGGATGCTGCGTTCATCAACGCCGTGCTTCGGAGGTACCCATGAAACTGAATGCCGCCGTCAGACTGCTTCGTCTGCTCAACTCACAGCCGCAGGGCGCCCTGACGACCAACCAGATCGCGCTGAAATGGTTTGAGCAGACTGGCGCCACGATCAACATCCGCAACATTCAGCGCTATCTGAGCGAGTTGTCCGCAGACAGCGCGGACGGTCCAGCCCTGGTGGATGTCCTGGATGACGACAGGGAGCGCAAATACCACCTTCGCCTGTCGGAGGTCGCGCGGTGGTTCATGACCGAAGAAGCTGCGTTGCACCTGCTGCTCACGCGCCAGATGCTCGAACGATCCTTTTCCGCGGGGCTGGATCCCGATGAAGCAAAGCGGCGCATCGACATAGCCGAAACTGTGTCGGACGACTCCGCCAGAACCCGTCGACTCCGAGACCGCCTTCGCATCGTGCCGGATGGAATCGGTCGCCTGCCCGCTCGGGTGGACGCACAGATTCTCGCGGCGGCGGTGGATGCCGTTGCCGCGAGTCAGAAGCTTTCGTTCACGTATGTCAACCCGACAGGCAAGGAATCCGAGCAGGTCCTCAGCCCCCAAGGCTTGGTCGCCAAGGATGGAACGATCTACCTTCTGGCGACCAAGGGCCTGAGCGAACCACCCCGTCACTTCGCCCTGCATCGAATGACCAAGGCGCACGTCGCACCTCAACCCCAACAGGCGCGACCCGACTTCGACCTGGATGGCTATATCCGCGATTCCCACCAACTCAGCCACCGGCTAACCGCAGAGGCGCCACCGGTTTCGCTGAAGCTGCGCGTCGCGCCGGACGCGCTGTTTCACTTCACCGAGAGGCCACTATCTTCCGATCAGTCGATCGGGGCGGCAAGGCGTTCGGACGGTTGGCACGTGGTGACCGCGACCGTGCCTGAAACCGTCCTTCTAGTTCCATTCCTGGTCAGCGTTGGTGGGATCGAAGTGCTCGGGCCGCCGAGTGTTCGCAATGCAACAGCAAAGTGGCTGCGCGCTGCCGCAGCCCACTACGTGCCCGACGCTTCGATCTGACGACAGTTTTTGACGCCGGCTTGCGCGAGACTTCGCTCCCCATCGACACGAAGGAGTCTCATGCAACGCACCGTCGCCGCCAAGAAGCATCTCGCCAACGTTTCGAACTCCGCTGCAGCGGATCGGGCAACGCAGCCACTGACCGAGAGCCAAGCAGCCGAAGTCATGTGGCTGTACTACCGGGACAACAAGTCGCGGCTCATTAGCGACATCAAGGAGTACCGCGCCGGCATCCTGACCAAGCTGATGGACGGCATGGCAGCCGCGCAGGTGTTTGCGCCGTTCGTCAAGCCGGCCGAGCCGGCCAAACCCATGCGCCGCGCCGCATAGCCATGTCGGCCAGCGCCGGATTCCGTGAGTCCGGCGCACCGTCAAGCCCGCTCGTCGATCAACCGCATGCCGGACGCTGCCGATAACCAGGCGAGTCGGTCGGCCTCGGTCTGCTGATGCTTCAGAAAGAACAACAATGAACCCGGATACGAAGCCCCGCTACCTCACGAAGTCGCGCTTCAAGCTCGCGCTGGAGTGCCCGACCAAGCTCCATTACACGGGCAAGACCACCCTCTACCCAGACGCGAAGCAGGAGGACGAGTTCCTGCAGGCCCTGGCCGAAGGCGGCTTCCAGGTCGGCGAGCTTGCCAAGCTGATGTTCCCGGGCGGGATCGAGATCACGTCGAAGTCGCACGAGGAACAGGTCGAGGAAACCCGGCGGCTTCTTGAGCGCGACGAGGTCACGCTGTTCGAGGCGGCCATCCGCCACGGCAACCTGTTCGCGCGAGTGGACGTGCTGCGCAAGACCGGCTCGCTGATCGAACTCATCGAGGTGAAAGCCAAGTCTTTCGATTCGACGGAGCAGCAGCCGTTTCGGGGCGCCCGCGGCGGCATCGACTGCGGGATGAAGCCCTACCTCCAGGATGTGGCGTTCCAGCGCCATGTGCTGAGCCTCGCCTACCCGCATCTGCAGGTGCGCAGTTTCCTGATGCTTGCCGACAAATCGAAGACCGGCTCGGTCGACGGACTCAACCAGCGCTTCAAGATTCGCCGGCAGGCCGGGCGTCCCGTGGTCGCAGTCGCGCCGGGCACCAACGCGCAGAGCATTGGCACGCCGGTGCTCACCAGCGTGAACGTGGACGAACTCGTCGATGAGATGCTGCGCGACCCGTTCGACGCGCCTGGTGCCACCGGCACGCTGGCCGAGCTGGCGACACGCTGGGCCGAGAGCTACAAAGCCGACAGACGTATCCCTCCAACCCTTGGCGCCCACTGCGCGAAGTGCGAGTTCCGCGCTACTCCGCCCGAGACCGGCAAGCGCAGCGGGCTGCACGAGTGCTGGCGCGAGGCGGCTGGGTTCACTGAAGCCGACTTTGCCAATGGCACCGTGCTGGACCTGTGGAACTTCCGCGGCAAGCAGGCACTGATCGAACAACGCGTGCTGCGGCTGGCCGACGTTCCCCTCGAAGCGCTGGGCGACCAGGGCGGAGAGGACGGCCTCAGCCGTGGCCGGCGGCAAGCCATGCAGGTGACCGGTCGATGGCCCGGCCGCCCCGAGTTCTTCATCGACGCGCCGCTGATGAAGCGCGAGATGGCCAGCTGGGTCTTCCCGCTGCATTTCATCGACTTCGAGACGGCGCGGGTCGCGATCCCGTTCTTCGCAGGCCAGCGCCCCTACGCCAACATCGCCTTCCAGTTCTCGCACCACGTAATCGAGGCGGATGGGCGTGTGGAGCACCGGTCGCAGTTCCTGAGCACGACCCCGGGCAGGAAGCCGAACTACGACTTCGTCCGGGCGTTGCAGGCGGCACTCGGCGCGACGGGAACGGTCTTCATGTGGTCGCCGCACGAGAACACGACGCTCAACGCGATCCTCGATGAACTCGAGCAGGATCCAGCACCCCCGCCCGACGCCGCCGAACTCAGCGCGTTCATACGCAGCCTGACGACCAGGAAAGCGGGCAAGACCGACGCTGAAGCGGGCAGCCGTGCGATGGTCGACCTGTGCCGGCTGGCGGCGAGGGCGTTCTTCCATCCGGCGACGAAGGGCAGCAACTCGATCAAGAAGGTGCTGCCGGCGGTGATGCAGTCGTCCGAGTACCTCAAGCGGCGGTACTCGCAGCCGATATACGGGGCAAAGGGAGGCATCCGGAGCTTGAACTTCACCGATCAGGTGTGGTGGCAGAAGACCGCAGACGCCGTTGTGGATCCGTACCAGTTGCTGCCGCCGGTGTTCGCCGACCTTCCGCGCGAGGCGGTCGATGCTCTGGCGGCTGACAGCGATATGGAGATTGCGCAGGGCGGCGGCGCCGCCACTGCCTACGCGCGGCTGCATTTCGAGGACGTCGTGCCGCAGGAACGCCGATCGATCGAGGCGGCGTTGCTGCGCTACTGCGAGCTGGACACGTTAGCAATGGTGATGGTGTACGAGGAATGGCGGGAATTGGTGGGCACCCGGCGAGCGCCGTGAAGTGCCCGCGAGTCGATCAGAGCCCTAATCAGCTCGGCGTCATTGAGGCATGACTGGAGCGGTGCCACAAGTGTTGATGCGGTGCGTTCCGCTCTGTGGGGCCGACACGTTTTGTCGGGCACACAGCCCAGAATCGAAGGCCATTCGAATCGACAGGCAAACAATGGACCAGCAATCCGAGGGCGCGACCAACGTCGTGCATCAGGTATTCAGGCTTTTGCGTGACCATTGCACAGACGGCGCGAATGGGCGGGAGCGCTTCGTCCGGCAGTGCAATGCGTTGCTTGATGCCACAGCTCTCGACGCAACGCAGCCGGCGACAGTGAGCTGGGCGCGAAGCTGGGATAAGCCGCTATACGCGAATCAACGGGCACAGCGCGCGACCGAAATCGCAGAACGCATTCGTTGCACACCTGAGCTGTTCGCCAGTCCGCTGCAGTTGCCGGACGATCCGGCTTGCCTGAGTGGCCTGCGAGCGCCGAAGATGAAGTTGAATCGGGTGCGCTTGCTGGGTCAGCACTGGGCCGACATACATCGCCTGCACAAAAGTACGGCCGCCGCTGCACTACGCCTTCTGGCGGCAGGGGACACCGACTTCGTCGACGTGACTCGGCGACTGCTAGGCGTACCCGGCTACCGAAACCGCGACACAGCGGGAACGCTATTCGACGCGCTCGTCGCGATTGACGGCATTGGCCCGATTACCAGTCTGCACCTGCTGACCGATCTCGGTTATCCGGTCTACAAGCCAGACCGCTGGGTGGTGCGCTTTGCCGCCGTGGACCCGACCTGCCGGCGGGAGCTGCGGCGTCGACTGCCGCCCGACCGCGACCTGGGACGCCTCGATGCAAGTTTCTTGCTGCGCCACCTCGATCTGGTCTGCATGGCAGTCGACCTGCTGACAGCGCAGTTCCTGCAGAGTCCTGCACCCGAGGGAATCGCCATGTCCGCCGCAGACTTCCGCGCGTATCGCTTCGTTGACCTCATGGTCGCCAAGTTCGGCATGAAGCCCGAAGTGTCCTTCGGTCTGACGGTCTCGGGCAAGGACTGGCTGCTCGCCGCATCGCCCGCTGAGGCCGCACGCTTCCCGATGCTGCTCGACATAGCTCGTGAAATGGACTGAGCTATGCGCGCTCCAGCGGGCGGCGGCCAACCGAGGCGTCCGGGCCGGCCACCGGTGTCGGTCGCCTGCTGACGCACCCACCTACCGATATTCACCATCCGGCGGTCTTTCATCACTGCTTGCGATAGCCCCATGCACCAACTCCACCGGGAAGAACTCCACGCCGAGCCCGACCTAGACCGATTCTTCGCTGCCTACCTCGGCGAACCAGTGCGCCAGCAACTTGAGCACCCACTGGTGCGCTTCTCTACTTGGCCGTCGGCGACGCGACAGGTCTTGCGCTCACTCTGCACGTATTTTGCCGAGGCGATTCCCGAGGCCGACCACGTGATCAGGCAGGACGTCGACACACGAGGGCACGCACCGCAGGTGGTTGAGGGTGAGTTGCTCTTGTACTTCGGGTTCCAGCTCGGAGCCCAGCGCCGCCAGTTCATTGGCGTCGCCCAGGCGCACCGCAGCGATGCGGTGGTGTTCGTTCTGTACATTGCCGGTGCAACTGACGAGCTGCGCCGTGAGGAACTGATCACCGCGAAGGACCCGGGCCGAATGCTTGACCGCCGTGTGATCGCCAGTGTCGCCGACCTCGACCGCTTCGCCGAAGAAGCTGCGCCTGTATTGCGTCACCAGCGCGATGCACTGATTGTGGAGAAAGGCGTCGCGGCTTCCGGGTTCAACCCCTGCTTCTGCCAGCGCCGCTGGAATCGGGAAAAACGCCTGCCCGAGAAGGAGGCACGCGATAAGGTCTGGGCATACTGGGCTCGCCGCGGCGGCGAAATCCCTTCCGAGCAGAAGCTTCGGGAGTTTGCCTTGATGAAGGAGAACAACCACTACCGCCATGGTCGCGCAGTTGCCTACGTGCGCGACCATCTCCCGGTCGAGGACGCCTACGCATTGGCATTGAGCGAACACGCGTAAGGCCTCGCAAAGTCAAAGACCGAGATTTTCTGCGACCTTCGTGAACTTTTCGACTCTCCCACAGCGGTCGTCTGTTCAAGGTCGCTGAGGGAGACCTTCTACCGTCCCTCGCCCAGCTTGATCAAATCCCGCCCCGTGTCTTGGCTGTAGCAGGTCTCGGCCACTGCGGCGAAGAAGCGCCGAATGTCGAATCTGTCGCAGTTTCCGTGGCGTGGCCAGGCTCGCGCATTCAGGAAACTTGCGATGCCGAGCGAGTTTGCACCGATTGGCGCAGCTCTCCGGAACGTTGAGCAGGCGGATGCCCCCCACGCCAAGGATTGACTATGACCGCGCAGCTATCCGACAGAATTCGATTCGAAGGGCGGACACGCCCGCTGTCTTGCGAACCCCTGTATCCGTGGCTGGAGCGCAAGAAGAATCGGCGCCTTCGCTTTCGAGCGACGAGTTCGGCCTGCTGGCGTGGCTACAGGGCCGCTTGGGAGGTGCATCGCGGCCGCCTGTACCTGACAAGTTTCAAGGCACGCCTTCGCAATGGGCGATTCGCCGGCGTGAATACCCTGTTCGAGAACTACTCCGAGCAGTTCTACGAGAGCTGCGGCGCCAACGATCCCAAGAATGACGGGCCCGGCAAGTTCGCGTTCTGGTGCACAGGCGTTGTGAGCTGCTACGTCGGGAGGCTGCTCACCTACAAGCACTTCGGCTACGGGAGTGTCTGTGAAGCCGAGCTGCAACTCACCTTCAAGGATGGCCTTCTGGTGGGACAGCGGATCGTCCACCATGAACCCGAGCCTGAACCGGAGTTCGATGATTCGCTGACCGCCGATCTCGATGAACCCTAGGCCCGTGCCGTCGCATTTGGAGCGCTATTGCGAGTTGGACACGCTGGCGATGGTGATGGTGTGCGAGGCTTGGCGTGAGTGGGTTGCGCAGGCAACTTGACTATTCGAAAAGCCTTGTCACGTCGAATCCTTCGTCCCACCTCTGTTGGGCCGCCTCGCGACGCGGTAGCTTGAACTTCACGGCCAGTCCCCTGATCCGCTCCAGGCTTGCAAACCGGAAGCGGCGGGCGACCCCGCCCTGTTCGACCGTGGGGTAGACAAGCCCGATCTTCTGCACGACGCCGCCAGCGTTTGGCGGCAACCAGTGCATCGTGTACGCGAACATCTGGTAGATGTCGGCCTGCGAGATATGCTCATCGCCCTGATGGCGCTTCCATTTGGTGTCGAGCACCATTTGGCACTGAGCGTCGTCGCCGTAGACAAGCATGTCCGGACGCATCTGCGTCCAGCGCCCGCCGCGCTCCTCCCATTGCCAAAGATTCTTTCTCACATGGGTCGTCCCCGCGGAGCGGGAAAGCTGGTCGATCAAACGATGATCTTCGCCCTTGGCCTGCAGTTCCTGGGCGATCCATCGTGATACGTAGCGCTCGAAGACGCGATGCATGCGGGCGAAGCAGCCGCGCATCGACTGCTCGGCACGCACTGGGGCCGTTCCCCGGCGGTTCAGTATCCAGCCACAGGTATCGCGGATCTCGCGATAGTGGGCCATGAGACGATCATCCCGCCACGCAGCAAAGTCGTTCGCCACGTTTCGCGAAAACGGCACCTCATGCATACGCTCCGAGAGGTCCGCTGCGCGTCGTCGGTTGCGCTCGCAGGAGTGGCGAACCAGCACCGCCAAGGCGCTGCGGATCAGCCGATTCTCCGGCCTGTCCGGCGACAGCACCTCGAATCGACAGTAGAAGCGATGGGGAGCAAAGGCGTTGTGGCGGATGTTCTGCAGCGGCAGAAGACGACCGCGCAAGGTCGAGAGGTTGTCTTCGTGCTCCACATACTGCAGGCGAATTCCACGGCGCAGCAATGCCTCGACCTCGCCGAGGAATCGTTGCGCCAGCCACTCGTGCAGCGGCATATGTTCAGCGGCAACTTCCGCCCTGTTTTCGTCCCGGTTGAGAGGCAGGTCAGCAGCGAACGACCACATCCGACGCAGCGACAAGCGAGCCGCCTGCAGATCATCGTCGCTGGATCCTGCCGTCACCTTCGGCAGTACTTCGAAGACGAGTCCTGATTTTGGAAGACGGCCCGATCCGACAAGGCCGCCGACCTTCCAATGATCGAGACCCCTGCTTGTAAAAAGCCTGATGACGTCATCGGAATCAGCATCAAGGTCATCTTCCGGATCGTCGCCCAAGCCCGCATCGCGCCCGGACACGAGAGCAGAGCCCTCCGCGCGGCTGACCTCGAAGTCCAGCAACTCCTCGACTGCGGCCCTCAGGTCCGCCACCTGGGCGGGGCCGAGGAGCAGTTCGATCCGCCCAGCCAACTCAGCCCGCTTGTAGACCTCCTCTTCGAACAGGACGAGACTCATGGCGACTGAAGTGGCGAGCAAGTTGAGCCGCCGCTCACGGGTTGGTACCGATCAGGTCGCGATAGCTTTCGGTCTTTTTCAGGGCTTCCCGATTCACTTCGATCTCTCGAAGCGGGTCGTCGGCGAATTTGATGAAGTCACATTTATCCGGATCATTGGCTCGCGCGAGAACGCGCTTTAGCAGGTCCGGGCGATCATGAAAGTACTCCCGGAGCTGCGGAATGATCTTTCGTCCCATCGCGTCGGCGAGGTCGTCCATGGATTGCACGGAGGCAAGGAAAGCATGGCCGATCAGGTGATCCCGATCCAGCTCCTTCTCGATGCGCTCGTTGAGCCTGAGAAGGAAATCATTGAGGCGAACTCCGTCCCGCTCGCCCAGCGCTTCCGGTCGCGGCTTCAGCTCCACGAACGAGAAGCGTCGCCGCAAGGCGACATCCAGTCCGACGAGGGAGCGATCAGCCGTGTTCATCGTGCCCAGGATGTAGAGATTGGGCGGCAGGATGAACGGCTTGTTGGTGTAAGGCAAAGTCGCCATGAGCGGTTGATCTCCGAGCCCTGGCACCTGACGGGCGCGCTTGCTCTCCTCGACCAGGGTGATGAGTTCACCCAGGATCCGGGCCATATTGCCCCGGTTGATCTCGTCGATGATCAGAACGTAGGGCGGCGGCGGGGCGTCACCTTCTTTGTAGTCTCTGGGCGGGGCACCGTTGCAGAGAAAGTCATGGACCTTCCGCTCGACGTCCGGTTGCCCGTCAGCTCCCGATGGCGCCGGCTCGCCTGTCAACCACGCGTACAACGCGCGATAGGCGATTCGCTTGAGCACACCGGGTTCGGTACGGTATTCAACGCCGTTCTCCCCGGTGCGCGCTCGGATGCCTTCGATGAAGTCTTCGTAGGCATAGTTCTGATGGAAGGTCGTGAACTCGATCCGACCTTCCCTTCGCAAGCGTTCGAATTCTTTCAGCCAACTGCGCCATTCCTCGACGGGCGGAGCGGGAGCGTACGTTTCGGCGAGGCAATGTCCAGCATAAGTGTTCAGCAAAGGGTTAGCGACACAGACGTCCGGAAAACGAGACAACGCAAGTCCAGTGGTCGCAAACGTCTTGCCGGTGCCAGGGGGGCCGTAGAGGATGGTGTTGAGATGCATGGAAGTCGTTGAATGCTGAGGAGGTTCTAGGTCATCAGATTGCGGGTCACCAGGACGTGGGTCACTGTCGCCTATGAATCCCACAGTCACTGGCATTCGGCCATTTTGGTTACCGGTGAGATCTCTCTGCTCAGCAAACTGCCGGACCATCTGGAAAAAATTCTCCGGCGCGATTTGCGCCGCTTGAAAAGCGTTAGCCCACAGCAAGACGACCGTGTCCGGCATGGCCACGTTGGGGATTTGGAATTCCCAGGCGATTTCGAGGCCCGCATCAAGTGCGCGAATCCTAAGTAGGCGGCGACGTTGAATGCCAAGCTTGACGTAGAGTAATTCCCTTCGACCAATGCCGGCATCTCTACGTGCGACATGGTCAGCCCAAGGAAACTCCTGGCCTAGCCACACGACTGCGGCTCGCAGACGATCCTGACGCGTAGGGTCGTTCTGCAAAAGGTCTTGAGGGCTACAGCCCTGGTTGTAACCTTCCTGAGGAAAGTAACTTGCCAAGAACTCCTGGGCGCTCAATTCCTCGAGATCTTGGGCTTCAACTTGATGCGGCATTCGCCATCTCCTTCCCCGTGTCAATTGCAGCGCGCGGGCGGTTTATCTGCTCGGCAATCTCGCAACGGCTTTCGAGACATGCGTCGATTACAAGCTCAGCCGTTTCGCTCTCATCAGGAAACCCATGCTTCGGCCCGACAAACGCTGTCATTGTGAATGCCAGTGGCCATCTGCCACGTCGCATCCAGGTGACCTGCCTCCTCGTCGAGCAATTCCCGCACGAATGAGTCTTCCGCAGTAACCGCGTACTCGTCGGCGTCGACGACCGGCAGTACCAGCGTGGTGCCCGCGACCTGCATGACATGTTCGTTCAGCGGCACACCTTGCAGTCGCACGCCGGCGACACGTACGTTGTCGCCAATCGAAGGGACAGCACTTGCCGGCAACACAACCCGTGCCAGGCCGATGCACTGCGTTGCCGCCAACAGGTCGGGCGGTTTCCAGATGCCATTCGATTGGGCCATGGCCCGATGGAAGCCGTAGGCCGCACCCGCCGGCACCTTCAGACGCACCGCCAGTTCCTTGAACGCAGGCCAAGGAGAAGCCTCGTGGTGCGCAGCGCCAAGTTCGGCGCTCGGCGAATTCTTCCTGGCGTCAGCGTGACCTGGATCCTCTTCCTCTCCATCGCCGGCGACCACGATCCGTGCTGAAACCGTGAGCAGCAGGTACACGATGTTCTCCACACCACAGAGCAATGCGTTTCGCAGTACGGCAAGCCCCAGGCACAGCGCCCGGTCATGGCACTGGGACACATGGCGGTTCATGTCGGCGCTCGTCATGGTTGCGGCGCATCTTGTGCGGCCTGTTCGGCACCACGCAGTCTGGTGCTCAACTCCGCAACACGCTTTTCCCAACTGATTGCCGTGCCGAGCACTTCCGCGAACAGGTTGAGGGTGGCCTCTTCCTGCGCGGCAGCGATGTCGCCGAGCGGTTCGATGGCCTCGTTGTAGCCTGCGAATCCAATCCGCGATCGGACAGCGATCTGGCCGCTTTCGGGTTCGAGGCAGACTGAACACGCAGCGTTGCCTACGTTCATGTCGTTGACCAGCACGAGTGCCGACTGCCTGTCGCCAGCTTCGGCAAAGCGCCAGGGCAACTTCACGCAGACCGCCACGTGCGGATACGTCGGCTCTCGCTCTGCTGGCGCCTTGGCCTCGAACTCCAGCCACTCACCTGGCGGGTCACCCGCCCTGAACCGATCACGCAGTGTCAGGAAGCCTTCTTCCTCGAACAGGTCGAAGCTGTCAGAGGGGCTTTCCCACTCCAGTGACAAGCCAAACGTGATCCGCGCGGTAACAGGACGGATGAGCCTGGCGGGCGACAGGGTCCTGAGCTGCTGGCCGTCCTCTTCGCTCTCCTTCTTCCTGCGAGCCGCTGCCCGCCTGCCCAGAGCGCGCGTTTCCTCAGCCGACTGGTGCAAGCCCGAAGCATCGAGACAACGCGCCCACTCGTCGAAGCTGCGCTGCAGTAGAAATTCCGGGCCGGCGCCCTGCTGCGCCAAATGCATGGCCAGGCGGCGGAAGACATCTGCACCTTTGACGTTGTCGCCGGCATCGCGCAGCAGTCGGCCGTATCGCCATAGCTGAGTGGACGGCGGCGGGGGGCTGCTACCGGCGTCGTGTTCAAGCTCCTCAAGCCAGTTGCCGTAGATGCGTGCCGCCCACATCCAACGCTTCCTGGCAGAGAGCCGGTTGATCAAAGCGTCGATGCGTTCAGGTGAAGCGGGTTTCATTTGCAATTGAATCGGCCAATCTCGCTGTTTCTGTAGCCGAGCGGGTCTCGCCCAACTCCACGAGACACAGCTGCCAGTCCGACATGGCACGCAGCAGCTCGGTCTTGTCGTCATCCCACGCCGAGCGCCGATTGCGCATGGCCACCACCTGCTGCAGCACCGATGCCGCGCGGGCCAGCTTGCCGGCACTGCGCAGTGCCATTGCATAGTCCCGGATGTCGAGCAGCGCGATATCGTCGTCAGCAGGCGCTTCGTGCAGTCGCAGTCCGATCCAGCGTTCGTATAAGCGAACCGAGGCGGCATGTCGACCGCGCGCCATCAATCGACGCGCTATGTCGCGCACGCGGTCCAGATCGTTGTTGGCTCCGACCGAGCGGACGCCTCGGGCATGCTGGAGCATCGAGTCCATCTGCGTCTGCAGGCGCCAGGCACCGATTGCATCGCGCAGGCCCTTTTGGCAGCGCGCCACGCATTGGCGAGCGATCCTGACCAGAGTGTCGTCCGGCCCATAGACGCGCTCCGTGATGTGAAGCAGGCGCCTGTAGTCTTTCAGTGCGGCCTCGTAGTCACCGTCGTTGAACCTGCACCGCGCCAGATCGTTGAGGTGGTCGATGATGTCGATGTGCTCGGGGCCGAGGGCGCCTTCAATCAACAGGAGTGCACCCGAGAAGCAGCCCTCGGCTTCTTCATGAGCGCCCTGGCTGTCGAGCCGGATGCCCTTGCGCTGCAGCGCAAGAACGCGCTCGCGATCCTCGTCGCTGATGGAGCGCGCCGACGTCGACTCGCACCTGGCCACCAGGGCATCGGCCGTTGCCGCGTCACCTTCAGCCCTGAACAAGTCGGCCAGCTTGGTTAGAAAGGAAGGTTCGTTTGCGCGAGACATGTTGCTGCTCCCTGATGTTGTCAACTAAACACTTGGCGTCACACCGAGCCGGCGACGCTTGCGCCAGCCTGTGCGCCGAGGGCGGCGCCGCGAGACGCGGTCAATGAAGACGGCGGGCGAACAGCGGGCGATACCCAGGGTTGCGCTCGGCCGCCAACTGCATCGCCGCATACGAGCTGTGCGCGATGACGTGCGTGCCCAGCGTCGTGCCGGAGTTGTTGCGAAGCTCGACGTAGTAGCGGAAGGGATTGGCCACTTGAATGTGCTCCGAGGGTAGGTTGAAGGTCACGCGAGGAACCGACTGGCGATCCAGAGGGACTGTTCCACACTGCGCCGACAAAATCGGACGCCAAGCCCACGGCTCATGCCGCTATTGAATGTCTGCTTTCGCTAGACCTGGATGCCTGCAATGGGTCGCTATGGATAGCTTTGCATAGAGCAGAGAGTCTTTTGCCTGGCGGACGC
>CAZBKC010000044.1:0-13779 GCA_964492345.1 uncultured Steroidobacter sp.
AGTTCCCGGATCGCGGCAGCTTCTATCGCTCCGACCAGTTCAACTTCGCGAAGATCGGCGTGCCCGCGCTGTACACCGGCAGCGGCACCGATTTCATTGGCAAACCGGCCGGCTGGGGTCGCGAACAGCGCGAGAGCTACGAGAAGACGAGCTATCACCAGCCGTCGGACGAGATCAACGACAGCTGGAACTTCGACGGCATGATCGAAGATGCGCAGCTCGGCTTCTGGACGGGCCTCAATGTCGCGAATGCGGATGCGATGCCGACGTGGGTGCCGGGAGATGAGTTCGAAGCGGCGCGGAAGAAGGCGCTGGCGGAGACGGAGCAGGAGTGAGAGCCGCGAAAGACCGCATAAAAGAAAAGGCTCGGTGAAAAGCCCCGGCGTGCGCTGCATGGCCGGGGCTTTTCTTTTCGGTCATTCCCGCGCAGGCGGGAATCCATCATTCTTTTCGGCCATGGATGGGAATGGATTCCCGCCTGCGCGGGAATGACAATAGATTGGTTGTCGATCTACGCCGCCGCCTTGATGACAAACCCCGCCCGCGGAAAATGCACCGCAACTTCTCCCACCTGCGGATCCTCTCTCCGGATCACCACTGCTTCCGTCGAGATCGACAGCAGTTCGCCGACCACCGGTTCCTTGCCCGTATCGTCCGGCGTGATTTCCACTTTCATTCCCGGCTTGCGACCGAACGGTTCATTCGCATCGATCAGCGCCGTTGCCTGCGGCGTCGCCGCTTGGGCGATCGCGAGCGCTTCCTTCGCATCGAGCGGTGTGGGTTTGCCGTGACCGATCCGCTCCATCCGCTCCATCCACGCGACGAGCCGCGGGAACTCGGTGAACGGTGCCACCACGCCGCAATTGCGCTTGATGAACCAGCAGGGGTTGTAGACCGCGCAGTCGACCAGCGTCGCATGCTGGCCCTGCAGGAAGGGGCGACCGTCAGCCAGCATCTGCTCGAACCAGACCCAGTGCATGCGCAGTTGATCGACGAATATCGGTGTGGCCGCACGCAATCTGGCCACATCCACCGGCCGTCCCGACATCTTCGCGCGGTCCTCGAAAAAACCCGGCGGCAGGTCTTCCATGGTGCGACTGCCGAACGCCATGCCGACCGCAGGCATGAACAGATTGCGGTCGTGCCAGAACGCCAGCGCATTCGCCGTGCCCGCATCCGTGCCGGCGTACAGACTGGGTTCGGGAAATCGCCGTTCCAGTTCGCGCAGGATGCATTGCGTATCGCAGTAGATATCGGCGCCGATCTGCATCACCGGCGTCTTGCGATATCCGCCGGTCAGCGGCATGAGATCCGGCTTGGGCATGATCATCGGGATGATCACCGAGCGCCACGCCAGGCCCTTGATGCCGAGCGCCACGCGCACCTTCTCGGCAAAGGGAGAAGTCGGATAGTGGTGCAGAATGATGTCGCTCATGACGGTGGCCGCTCCCCTGTGAGACTGCATGTGTCGGGCGAGGCGTATCATGCCGAAGCCGGTACGGTACGCAAACGATGCCAAGAATGAGTGATCCTGGAACCACCATGCAGACATTGCGACTGTTCGTTCTCGGTACTGCGCTGACGGCGATCGCAACCGGATGCGGCAAGCAAAGCAATCCACTGCTGCCGGCCGCTGTCACGCTCGCAGCAGCGCCCTACAAGGCAGGCTCGCTGTCGATCCAGTGCGGCACGTTGATCGATGGGATGAGCGAACAACCGCGCCGCGAAGTCACCGTCGTCATTCGCGAAGGCCGGATTGCCGCCGTAAAGGCCGGCTATGACAAGCCAGCCGATCTCGCCTCGCTCGATCTGCGCGAGTACACCTGCCTGCCCGGACTGATCGAGATGCACGATCACCTCACGGAGACCTCCAGCGACTCGACCGACATGAGCATCTACCTGCGACGCAACGACGACGAGCAATGGGTGCTGTCGCGTGCGCAGGCCGAAGCCACGCTGCTGGCGGGATTCACCACCGTGCGCAATGTCGGCGTGTATCACGCCTGGACGGACCGCGAACTGCGCGATGCGATCAATCGCGGCAAGGTGGCCGGTCCGCGCATGCAGGTCAGCGGTTACTACCTCACCATCGCCAACGGCGGCGGCGATCTGATCGTTCCCAACGTGCCGCGCGAGCAGATCCCGCCGCAGTTCCATGCCGGCGTGGCCAAGGGTCCCGAGGAATTCCGTCGCAAGGCGCAGATCGCCATCGACGGCGGTGCCGATGTGCTGAAAGTCATCGCCTCGGGTGCAGTACTGGCCTATGGCGGCGTGCCGGGCGAACGGGAAATGACGGAAGAAGAAGTTCGTGCCGTCGTCGAGGTTGCGCATGCGGCTGGCAGGAAAGTGGCTGCCCACGCCCACGGCGCCGAGTCCATCAAGGACGCAATCCGTGCCGGCGCCGACACGATCGAACATGCCTCGCTCATCGACGACGAAGGTATCGCGCTCGCGAAAGAGCGCGGGGTCGCACTGTCGATGGATGTCTACAACGGCGACTACATCGACACCGAAGGCCGCAAACAGGGCTGGCCCGAAGAATTCCTGCGCAAGAATGTCGAGACCACCGAAGCGCAGCGCCAGGCCTTCACGAAGGCGCACGCCGCCGGTGTCGCCATCGTCTACGGCACCGATGCCGGCGTGTATCCGCACGGCTGGAATGCAAGACAGTTTCCGATCATGGTCCAGCGCGGCATGACACCGATGGAAGCGATCAGGTCCGCCACGTCGATTGCCGCGAAGTACATGGGCTGGGAAGACCGTGTCGGCTCGATCGCCGCCGGAAAATTCGGCGATCTCGTCGTTGTGAAGGGCGATCCGCTGCAGGACATCACGCTGCTGCAGAGCCCGACTGCGGTGATCAAGGATGGACTTGCCTTCAGGCTGCCGGCGCAATGATAGGAAGCATGAGCTGACTCAGTTTTGACCTATTAGTGATTAATAGGTAAAACACACCATGCTTAAACTGGAAAATTAAGTATGGATATTCCCAAAATCGAGTTGTTTTCGGTTCTGCAGGAATTCAACCCCTGGTGGTCGGGGCAGCCCGTCGGCGACCTGCCGGACTGGGAGCGATCGGCGGCATTGCTGGTCTGGAAGTGGGTGAAGGATGCCGAGTCGCGCCGCTCGCTGCTGCTGACCGGCGCTCGGCAGGTGGGCAAGACGACGATCTTTCGTCAGACCATCCGGCGCCTGCTGGCCGACGGCTTTCCCGCGCAGAACATCCTCTACGCGACGTTCGATCATCCGCTGCTCAAGCTGGTCGGGCTGACCCGCACATTGCAAGCCTGGGAAGAAATCTATCCCGCCTCGCCCGATCATCCGCGCCTGCTGTTCCTGGACGAAATCCAGTTCGTGCCGGACTGGCAGACATGGCTTAAACATCAAGTCGACTTCCATCGCGGGCAGCGCATCGCAGTTACGGGTTCGGCCACCCCGCTGCTCGATGGAGCCGTCGAATCGGGCGTCGGGCGCTGGGAGACCATCCCGCTCGCGACACTATCGTTCGGCGAATTCCTGCGTCTGCGCAAGATTGATACGCCGCCGCTGCCGCCGGTTAAGTCGCTGCGCGACCTGTTCGAATGGCAGCCAGCGGACTTTGCGCGTGCTGCGAATCTGGGGCGGCCGCTCACGGGCCACTTCCACGAGTATCTGCTGCGCGGCGGATTTCCCGAGCCAGCGCTTGCGTCCGATCTCGCTCGCTGCCAGCGGTTGCTGCGAGAAGACATCGTCGACAAGGTGCTCAAGCGCGACATGACGGCGCTGTACAACGTGCGGCGCCTGCTGGAAGTGGAAAAGATCTTTCTCTACCTGTGCTACCACGACGGAGGCATCCTCGACATTCCGACGCTGACCCGGCAGCTCGAAGGCGTGAACCGGCAGACAGCGCTCAATTTTCTTTCGCTGCTCGAATCGACGCATCTGATCTATCGCTTGAAACCCTTCGGCTACGGCAAAGAGATTCTGCGCGGTCGCGACAAGATCTACCTTGCGGATGCTGCGCTCGCCGGCGCGATGCTGCTGCTCGGCCGCAAGTTGCTGGAACGAGCCGACCGGCTCGGGGCAGCGGTGGAAACCGCCTTCTTCAAGCACGTCTTCACGCGCTACTACGCACAGACGCCGCGTTTCTCCTATGTGCGCGACTCCAGCAACAAGGATCTGGAAGTCGATCTGATCGCGGACGTCGGCGATCGATTGATACCGTTCGAGGTGAAGTATCAGGACGCGGCGCTGACGCAGAAGCGGCTCAAGGGACTGCGACTGTTTCTGGAGAACCGGAAGATCGATCAGGGATATGTGATCACGCAGCGCTGGGAGGATTTCGGCGTGCTGGACTCATTGCCTGCGTCGGAAGGTGGCGCAGCCAGCAATGCGAAAATCCTTGCCATCCCCGCGCCCCTTGCATGCTACTGGTTGTCGTGAGGCCGATTCGCCGCTGAGGTCATCGCCGCCGTTGGAGTCGACATGAAAATTCAGTTCGCGCGTGCAGCAGGCTTGTCAGTCCTTGCTTCGCTGACTCTTCTGGCCGGCGTTTCGCACGCGAAGTCCGTCAAGCCCGTCCTGCATGGCCAGCACTGGGTTGCCGTCACCGGCAAGCCGCTCGCTGCAACGGCGGGCGCGAAGATCTTCATCCAGGGCGGCAACGCGGTTGACGCCGCGTGCGCCATGATCGCGGCGACCTCGACGATGTGGGACACGCTCGGCTGGGGCGGTGAAACGCAGGCGCTGATCTACAACCCGCACACAGGCAAGGTGATCGGCGTGAATGCGCTGGGTGTCGCGCCGACGGGTGCGACGCCGGAGTTTTTCCGCAAGAAGGGCTACGACTATCCGCCGGAGTTCGGGCCGCTGGCGGCCGTCACGCCCGGAACGCCGGGCGGCATCATGGTGATGCTGGCCGAGTACGGGAAGCTCAGTCTCGCGCAGGTGCTGGCGCCGTCGATCGAGATGGCGGATGGCTATCCCATCGACGAACAGGTCGCGAACGTCATCGAGAGATGGAAGGATGAGCTGCGAAAGTGGCCGGACTCCAGCCGCACGTTCCTTGTTCACGACGGTGATCCGGCCTTCAAGGGCCGCGCGGCGCCGGTCGCGGGAGAGATTTTCCGCCAGCCCGATCTCGCGGCGACGTTGCGCAAGCTCATCGAGACCGAAGCTGCGGCACTGGCGGCAGGCAAGTCGCGCAAGGACGCGATCATGGCGGCCTACGACCGTTTCTACAAAGGCGACATTGCGAAGGAATTCTCGCGCGGTTCGCGCGAACTGGGCGGGCTGCACACGCCGGAAGATCTGGCGAACTGGCAGGTGTACCTCGAAGAACCGGTGACGACGAACTATCGCGGCATCGATGTCTACAAGCTCACGACCTGGGTGCAGGGGCCGTCGTTGCTGCAGGCGTTGAACATCCTGGAGAACTTCGACCTGAAGTCGATGGGCTACAACAGCGCGCGCTACATCCACACGCTGTACCAGTCGATGAACCTGGCCTTCGCCGATCGTGACTTCTACTACGGCGATCCGCGCTTTCCGCCCGAGGAACCCATTCGTGGTCTGCTGTCGAAGGACTACGCGCGCGAGCGCGCCAGGCTGGTTCGCACCGATCGCAACGATCCCGACATCCGTCCGGGCGACCCGTACCCCTTCCAGGGCGCGACGAACCCGTTCCGGCAGCAACTGGAAAAGTGGCGCACCGTGAAACCGGCTCCCGGCAAGACGCCGCCGGCGCAATGGAGCCCGACCGCACTCGCCGAATTCGATCGCACTTTTCGACTAGGCACGACCAGCGTCGAAGCTGCCGACAAGGAAGGCTGGATCGTGTCGGTGACACCCAGCGGCGGCTGGATCCCCGCGGTGATCGCCGGCAAGACCGGCATCGGCATGAGCCAGCGCATGCAGAGCTTCGTGCTCGATCCGGCGGACAACCCTTTCAACGTGGTCGCGCCCGGCAAGCGTCCGCGCGCGACGCTGACGCCCTCGCTCGCGATGAAAGACGGCAAGCCGTTGCTCGCCTTCGCGGTGCAGGGTGGCGACACGCAGGAACAGAACCTGCTGCAGTTCTTTCTCAACTTCGTTGAGTTCGGGATGAACGTCCAGGAAGCCGCGGAAGGCGCGAACATCACGAGCTACCAGTTGCGCGATTCGTTCGGTGCGCACAAATCGTTCCCGGGCCGCCTGACCCTGACCCATTCGATTCCGGCGTGGGTGCGCAGTGACTTGCAACGCATGGGCTACAAGCTGGAGTTCGTCGACAACAATTCCGGCCCGGTGACGGCGATCCATGTCGATAGCCAGCATGGCACGCTGGCCGGCGCGGCCGCGTGGCACGGCGACGACTACGGCATCGCCTGGTAGTCCGGCAGAGCTTCTCTATCTCTTCCTGTGGGGGCCGGCTTCAGCCGGCCTGAGTCGCTGAGACAGGCGCTGCTCTTCAAAGGACATGCCCCACTTCTTATGGACATGGGTGTGATCAGTTTCGCGGCCGGCTGAAGCCGGCCCCACAGCAAGAACAAGGCGGGTTCCTGTCGATTCCTCCACTCTTGTTGCCCCACGACAGTGCGACGCTGAAAGCTGTGCCCGCGGCCTGTGCGTCGACAGCGTGAATTCACGCCTTTCGACAAATGGCTTGCCGGATATTGACGCGATGCGCCAATTCTGTGACAAGCTGCCCGCTGCCTGTCGCGCGCGTGCTGCTATCTAGCGTTTTTGAAGCACACCTGCGCCTGGCATGAAGTCTTCCGTCCAGACCAAGAAAGACATCCAGCAAGCGACTGACCTGACGGTTGTGACAGACACGTTCGAGAAAACCCGACGGACTCCCGTGGCGTCGTCCGACCCTCTGCGGGAAGGCGATTCCTCGTCTTCCGGCGTCTTTCTTGCCGACCTGCTCGCCGTCGACTCGGGCGACATGCCTGACTTCGATACGACGGTCATCAGCGGCGAAACGGCCCGGATGCTGCGTACGCTGCTCGGCAACCTCGACGGTATGGTCTACCGCTGCCGCGACGATGCGGACTGGACGATGGAATTCATCAGCGACGGTTGCCGCCGCCTGACGGGATACGACCCGGACGATCTGCGCATGAACAATCGCGTGTCGTACGAGCAGATCACGCATCCTGAAGACCGGCGGCGTGTCCGCGACGAGATTGCCAGTGGACTGCAGTTTCGCCAGCGATTCGATTGCGAATATCGCATCGTGCATGCGAGCGGCGATATCCGCTGGGTATGGGAGCGCGGTGCCGGCGTCTACGACCTGCGCGGTGAACTGGTGGCCATCGAAGGCATCGTGCAGGACATCACCGAGCGCAAGGAGTCGTCGCAGGCCCTGCGCGAGGCGGAGCGCCGGTATTACAACCTGTTCGAGAATGCCATCGAAGGCATCTTCCGCTCGACGCCGGACGGCCAGTATCTCGATGCGAATCCCGCGCTGGCGCGCATCTACGGATTCGATTCGCCCGCCGAACTGATTGCGAACCTGAAGGACATCCGTCACCAGCTCTATGTCGATCCGTCGCGCCGCGACGAGTTCATGCGCCAGATCAAGAGCCGCGGCGCGATTGCCAACTTCGAGGCGCAGATCCATCGCAGGAACGGCGAGATCATCTGGATCGCCGAAAATGCGCGCGCCGTACACAACGAAGCGGGTCATGTCGTGTGCTACGAGGGCACGGTCGAGGACATCACCGAACGCAAGCTCTACCAGGCTCGCATCGAGCAACAGGCGAACTACGACACCCTCACCGGGCTGGCCAATCGCTCGCTGCTCAGTGACCGGCTGCAGCAGGCCATTCTCACCGCGGCGAGCTACGGCACGCGTCTCGCCGTGGTCTTCGTCGACCTGGACCGCTTCAAGTTCATCAACGACAGTCTCGGTCACCATGTCGGCGACGACCTGCTGCGGGCGATGGCCGAGCGCCTCAAGGGCAGCGTGCGCGAGAGCGATACCGTGGCACGCCTGGGCGGCGATGAGTTCGTGCTGTTGATCAACGGCCATCGCGATCCCGATGCCGTGGCAGTCGTGCTGGAGCGCATGCTGTCCGATATCTCCCAGCCGTGGACCATCCCGCAGGGCGACTTCAACGTGACCTGCAGTATCGGCGTCGCGCTGTACCCCGACGATGGCGACAATGCACAGACGCTGCTCAAGCATGCCGACACCGCGATGTATCGCGCCAAGGAGAAAGGCCGTAACAACTTCCAGTTCTTTACGGCCGAGATGAACGCGCTGATCACCCAGCGGCTGGAACTGGAAAACAAGCTGCGCCGGGCGCTGGAACGCCAGCAGTTCGAGTTGCACTACCAGCCGCGCATCGATATGCAGACGCGGCGCATCGTCGGCGCCGAGGCACTCATCCGCTGGCAGGTATCCGAGCACGAGATCGTACCGCCGGCGCGGTTCATTCCCATCGCGGAAGAGATCGGACTCATCACCCCGATCGGCAAATGGGTGCTGCGTACCGCCTGTCAGCAGAACAAGATGTGGCAGGACGCCGGCCTGGCGCCGTTCGTGGTCTCGGTGAACGTATCGGCGCGACAGTTCCGGCAGGAGAATTTCGTGCAGACCGTGGCGGATGTGCTGTGCGAGACCGGGCTGGAATCCCGCTATCTCGAGATCGAACTGACCGAAAGCGCCGTGATGCACGATGCCGAACAGTTCATCGCGATGCTCGATGAACTGAACGAACTCGGCGTGCAGATCTCGCTGGATGATTTCGGCACCGGCTACTCCAGCCTGAGCTATCTGAAACGCCTGCCCGTCGACCGTCTCAAGGTCGATCGTTCCTTCGTGCAGGACATTGCCACGGACGCCGACGACGCGACGATCGTGCGGACCATCATTGCGCTCGGCCACAACCTTGGACTGAAGGTCGTGGCCGAGGGCGTGGAAACCGAGCAGCAGCTCGACTTCCTGCGCAGCAACCACTGCGACGAACTGCAGGGCTACTACTTCGCCAAACCCATGGCCGTGGCCGACTTCGCGCGGACCGTGCTGGGAGTCTGCGAAGACCCGGCTCTGAAATAACGGCCAGGCATCCCGCTTCCCTGGGTCATCCCCGCGCTGCGGAAATGACTGGTACAAACCGGTTGAAACGCGCGACCCGTTTCCACTTGCCGCGGGCAGGGATGTTTGGTAACTTGGTACCAAGTTACCAAGGTACATTCCCATGACCGAAGTCTCCCGAGTACAGACCGGTGTGCGGCTGGAAGCCCGCCTGCTGAATGTCCTGAAGGCGCTGGCTGCATTGAAGGGCATGACCCTGGGGGATCTGCTGGAGGGCATCGTGCTGCATGCTTTCGAGGGCGAAACGGCTTTCAGCGATTCCACCCTGAAGCAGATTGCCGATCTGAAGAAGGTCTACGGCCTCAATCTCACTGCGGCCGACAGTCACGGCCTGGTGGAGCCTGCTCCGGCTGCGAAGCGGGCACGCAAGCGGAGTCGACCATGAGCGTCCGGGCGCATCGCATCCAGGACGATCCGCTGGACGCCTTCGAGGCGTGCACGTTGCCGCCCGCACTCTTCACGCATCGCCTGCATCTGTCGGTCGGCTGGTCGTATCTGCAGCGGTATGGATTTCCGGAAGGCGTCGTACGTTTTCGCGAACGTCTGCTCGCCTATGTCGCCGCCGTCGGCGCGCAATCGAAGTATCACGAAACGCTGACGTGGACTTACATGATCCTGATGAATGAAGAGCGGGTGCTGCGTTCACACCCCAACGAGAGCTTCGACGCCATGATCGCCCGCCGCCCGGACCTGCTGGATCATCACAACGGCGCGATCACGAGCGCGTACACCATGGACGAACTCAAGTCAGATGCAGCGAGGCGGGTGCTGGTTCTGCCACGTCGTACCTGACCCACAGGAAGAGCTACTTCTTGAGATCGCTCCGCAACGCCACCTGCACTCGTACTTCACCCGCGATCTCCCGGGCGCGATCCAGCTCTGTTACCAGTTCAGCCAGCGGCGGGATATTCGAGTCCCGCTCGATCATGGTCGATACGTTGGGAAAGAGCCGTACCGCATCGCGATAAAGATTCCAGACCGCCTCCGGCACCGGCTGATCGTGCGTATCGATGAGGAGTTCTCCCTGTCGCTGGTGTCCGGCCAGATGCATCTGCCGCACGCGCCCGGCCGGAATGCCTGACAGAAATGCCTGGGCGTCGAAGCCGTGATTGATGCTGCTGACGTAGATGTTGTTCACGTCCAGCAGCAGCTCGCAGTCGGCTTCTTCGCTCAGCGCTTTCAGGAATTCCCACTCTTCCATGCCCGACTGGGCGTAGGACACGTAACTCGAAACGTTCTCCAGCAGGATGCGTCGACCGAGAAAGTCCTGAACGTCCCGCACCCGCCTGCTGACGTGCCGCAACGCCTCTTCGGTATACGGCAGCGGCATCAGGTCGTGCAGATTGGTGCCGTCGACGCCGGTCCAGCACAGATGATCCGAGACCCACGCGGGTTCGATGCGCTGTGCGAGTGATTTGAGATCGCGCAGGTAATCGGGATTCAGCGGATCGGTACTGCCGATCGACAACGACACGCCATGCATCGCCAATGGATAGCGTTCACGAACCGCATCGAGATAGTGCAGCGGTCGTCCGCCGGGAATCAGGTAGTTCTCGCTGATGACTTCGAACCAGTCGACCGCCGGATGCTCATGCAGCGCGCTCTCGTAGTGCTCCGGTCGCAGGCCGAGACCGAAGCCGAGCGAAGAAGGAGGAGTCGGCGAAGACATGCCTGTGTCGGTACGAATTCGTGACGGTGGATGTGATGCTGCGGATTGCGTCCCTGCCCTGCGTCAGTGGGAGGGCGGACGGCCCCCACCCTGACCCTCCCCCGGCGACCGGGGGAGGGGAGTGCACAATCACGACTTCTGCTTTTCCGCTTCCATCTTCGCCTTGGCCGCATCGCACTCGGCCTTGCTGAGCGTCAGATATCCGTGGCCTTTGCAGCTGTTCTGCCCCTGGCACGAGTTCTGTGCGGTCGCACACGCCGACTTGCCCTTGCACGAATTGACGCCTTCGCATTTCACCTTGGCGTCGTCGGCGCTTACCGGCACAGCGGTCAGCGTGCCGAACAACATCGCTGCAGCGGTCGCAATGGCGGCGCCAGAAACTTTGGTCGAGGCTTTCATGGAATTTCCTTCTGTGGGTTGACAGATGACAGCGGCGGAGTGGCCGTGAATGCCGTCCTCGCGCATCAGACCGGCGCACCGGTGCATTCATTACAAGACGAGCAATCAATGCATCGTGGCAAGGCGCTGCAATAAATGTCGCAGCTCCCCGGTCTGTTGCGCAAACCGCAAGGAGATACGAGTGAACATCGCAGACCGGATTCAAAGAATCAACGCAGTCACGATGCCGCTGGCGCATCTGGCCGCACCGCTGGCATTGCTGACACGCATCCATGTCGGCTGGGTATTCGTGAAATCCGGCTGGCTCAAGCTGTCGGATTGGGACAGCACACTGTTCCTGTTCCGCGAGGAGTACCGCGTGCCGTTGCTGCCGCCGGATCTGGCGGCCGTTGCAGGAACAACCGGGGAGCTGCTATTCGGCTTGCTGGTGATCGGCGGCCTGTTCGGGCGACTCGGTGCTCTGGGATTGCAGGCAGTCAATGTGCTCGCCGTCGTGTCCTATGCGCACGTCCTGCTGCAGGGAAGGTTTCGCTGCCGCCATCGCCCAGCACTACCTGTGGGGCTTCATGCTGCTGATGCTGATCGTGTATGGACCCGGGAAGTGGTCGGTGGATGGGTGGTTGAAGAGCCCGGCCAGCGCGCCGAATGACGCCAAATTACCGGCTACAAGCTGAACAGTCGGCTCAGGTCTACCGACCAGCCGGCGCTGGTCGTGACGACTTGCAACTGCAGCCCAGAGGCGACGGATACATCGGTATAGACACCGTTCCGGGGCTGGCGATGAATCTGTAATTCCTGTGCAGCCATGTCGACCAACCAGTATTCCGGGACGCCGTGGCTCGCGTAGAGCGGACCTTTAATCTGGCGATCGTAGCGCAGCGACGAATCACTTACTTCTACCAACAGAAGCACGTCGGCTGGCCTGGGATTTTCTTTCGCGTAGAAATCGTCGCGGCGTTTCAGCAGCATCAGGTCCGGCTGCGGCTCGCTGGAATGGCTCAAGCGCAGCGGCGACTGCACCCATCGGATTGCAGAGCTACCGGTGACGGCAGTCAGACTATCCGCAAGAAATGCGACTGTGGCTGAATGCCGGCTTCCGGGCGGCGTCATATCGATGATCTCTCCATTGATCAATTCCGTTCGCGCATCCGGCGCGAGCACACCTATTTCGCCTATCCGGTAATAGTCATCGACCGTGAGTCGATGCCTGGGCAGCCAATCGTCCGCTTGCGCGTTCATGTCCGTGGTCTCGCGTCGACGATGAGTAGGTAAGGTCAAGTCTACGACCGTCCACTGCGGCCAGTGAAGCGATTATTCGGTGATTGTGCTCAGAAACGCGCGAGTGGCAGCGCGCTGATATAGGCGATAGGCTAGGTCGCATCTGAATCTGCGTGACTGCCTACCATGACCCGCTTCGTCGGCGCCATCGATCAAGGAACCACCAGCACCCGTTTCATCGTGTTCGATCAGGCGGGCAGTATCGTGGCCACGGCACAGAAAGAACACGAGCAGATCTACCCGCAGCCAGGATGGGTGGAGCATTCACCCGCGGAGATCCTGCGCAATACGGATGAAGTCATCGCCGCTGCGCTGGTCAGCGGCAGGCTCACGGCGCGCGACATCGCCTGCGTTGGCATCACCAATCAGCGCGAGACCACGGTGATCTGGGATCGTCGCAGTGGTGAGGCGCTGCACAATGCACTGGTATGGCAGGACACGCGTGTCGATCCGCTGGTCGCTTACTTCGCGACCGAAGGAGGCAGGGACAGATTCCGGGCGCGCACCGGCCTGCCGCTCGCAAGTTATTTCAGCGGCCTGAAGTTGCGATGGCTGCTCGACCACGTCACGGATGCACGCAGCAAGGCAGCTCGCGGCGAACTGCTCTTCGGTACCATCGACAGTCTGGTGCTGCGGTATCTGACCCACGGCAGGCACGTGACCGACGTCACCAATGCGAGTCGCACGCAGCTGATGAATCTCGCATCCCTGCAATGGGACGAGGAACTGCTGCGCACTTTCCGGATCCCCCCGGAAGTCCTGCCGACGATCGCATCGTCCAGCGAGATCTACGGCGAAATCGCGCATGGCCCGCTGAAGGGCGTGCCGATCGCGGGAATTCTCGGCGATCAGCAGGCGGCACTGGTCGGGCAGACATGCTTTGCGCCGGGTGAAGCGAAGAACACCTACGGTACGGGCTGTTTTCTGCTGATGAATACGGGCCCGAAGCCCGTGTCCTCTGCTGCGGGGTTGATCACTACCGTGGCCTACAAGCTCGGCACGGCGCCGGCCTGTTACGCATTCGAAGGATCGATAGCGATCGCTGGAGCCCTGATCCAGTGGTTGCGCGACAATCTCGGCATCATTCGTAGCAGCAGCGAGATCGAGGCCCTGGCGGCCAGTGTTGCCGACAACGGCGACGTCTATGTCGTGCCGGCGTTTTCAGGTCTCTACGCACCGCACTGGAAGGAACACGCGCGCGGCACCATCGTCGGCCTGACCCGCTATGCCAGCAAGGCCCACATCGCCCGCGCCGCGCTCGAAGCGACGGCCTACCAGACACGCGACGTGGTGGCCGCCATGGAGCAGGATTCAGGTATCCGCCTCGCCGAACTGCGCGTCGATGGCGGCATGGTCGTCAACGAACTGCTCA